>JAPLCX010000012.1 GCA_026392035.1 Candidatus Auribacterota bacterium
TAGGTGAAAAACCCAGCTCCTATTATCTTGGGAGATACTGGACAAAAGCAAACAACGTGATTTATGCGAAAAATAAGGCCGTTTGTGGCGAATTGTGTTCGTTCTGACTGGTATAAGCATCACAAAATTCCGTCATGAGCCTAAATTAGAAGCTCACCCCCAAAGGTGCGCTACGGTAAAGGAGGGGAGCGGCTACTGTCTATTTTCCTTGTTCCATCTGAGGACAAAAGTTCCATTTAGTATCACTATGACTAAACCCCACACCGCTGCCAGGGGCCAGGTCGAGCCTCGCTTTCTCATGAACGATGGGAATACCCTGGTCATAAGGCGCGGGCGGTAGTTGGTGACAATGTGCCTGTGTCTGTAGAGCAGGCCGGGGTGACGGCAGCCGATGTAACCAAACAGGAGGCTCGCCGCCAGTAGGAGGCCGTACAGGGCTATGAAAGGGGTTCTGGGATTCCTCGACAGCGCATAGCAGAGCAGCGCCCCGAGCAGAGGCGCGGGCACCACCAGGTATCGCGGCGGCGGCGCAAATCCTCCCCACCAGAAGACGAAGTTTGCTCCCGGGAGATAGATGGCGAGCAGCACGAGCAAGAGCCATAGGCCGAGCTGCCGACGTTCCCGGATAAGGAGCAGCAGGCCCGTGAGCGAGAGTATATAGATGGGCGACCAGGTGAGTATGCCATGTCCCTCATCGAGTGCCAGGCCGAAGGCGCCGTCGAGCATGCCTTTGCTGAAGAATCCGCGGCGGGCAAAATCCTGGTAGACGTATCCCGCCGCGGGATTGAGCGTTCCGAACGCGAGGTACTGGTAGTAGGAAAAGAAGATGAGGGAAATGCAAAATGGGATGACAAAGACGATTGAGCGCCGCTCTCGTGTATCTCCTCCCCCTCCCGCCCCTTTCAGCAAGAGCCAGAGCAGAATGAGCGCGGGGAGGAAAAACCGGAATGAGAGCCAGGGGAGCGCCGCAATGGCAAGTGAAGACAGAAGATGAGACGGCGAGTCGGGGGATCGGAGAGACGGCGAATCGGCGAGTCGGCGAATCGGCGAAGCGTGACGAAAGGCATAGAGTATCAACAACGCCGCGGGCAGTTCCGGGTACACGAGGTTTGAGTAGAAAATGACCGGCGGTGTAAATACGACGGCCGCGGTGCACGCCAGTGCCGCCCACGGTTTCCCCGTGCGGGGATAAGCGGTTTCACCCTCCCCGGTGATCTCTGAACAAAAGAGATAGACGTTGACTGCGAGCAAAGCGGCGATGAGGTTCATGAAGAGACATACGGCGGTCCGGGGCGCGAGGGGGCCATGCAGGCCGAGCGCGTACGCGGGAGCAATCAATATCGCCAGGCCGGGTGTGTGAATGGAATAGATCTCTTTTTTTCCCCAGTCCTTACGCGCCCCGTGCTCATCGCATCGCTCCATGCCGAAGAACCGCCCGTCCTTATTGACGCGGTTGTTATAGAGATTGAAATCCCCATCTGTCACCAGGCTGTGCGCGAGGAGCATGTAGGAAGGCTCATCACCCGTGAGAAGATATGCCTGTGCCGGACCCTCGGCGCCGAGCCTCACGAGCCTGGAACGTGCCAGGGAAAAAGTGGCGAGGGAGAGGACAAAAACCGCCAGTGGGATTGCATTTTTATGTAATCTCATGATGCCCGGTAAATTACTACGTGGGGTTCGATGCATCCAATCCCTACAATCCAGGGGCTCATTGGGATTATACGTTAGATTACCCCACGAGATTGCCGCGTCGCCCGTCATGCGACACCGATGCATGCCGGACTCCTCGCAATGACAATCGCGGCGCCTCATTTTAACATACACGGTAGAGCCTTGGGATGGTAAAATGACCGCTTATGGAAAGAGTTAAAGCTGATTGCCGATTTCTGCGCTGGGACAGACCGTGCGCTCCACACAAGAAAGAGGGGGTGCACTGTGCGCAGTGCTCTTTCTACAAGCCGGTGAAGGAACGGGTATTGATTGTCAAGCTTGATGCGCTCGGGGACGTGCTGCGCACGACCTGTATCCTCCCCGCATTGAAGAAGAAGCGCGGGCGCTCCCAGCTCACCTGGATCACCATGCCTGATGCCGTCCCGCTCCTTGAGAGCAATCCCTTTATTGACAGGGTGATCGCCTATGGGGCGGATGCGCTGGGGACCCTCGGCGCCGAGAGGTTTGATCTCGTCCTCTGTCTCGATGCCGCTCCACGGAGCGCCGCGCTGGGGAGCCTCGCGAAGGGGAGGATCAAGAAAGGCTTCGGCCTGGATGCGTGTGGCCGGGTCTTCCCGTTCAATCTCGAGGCGAGGGAGTGGTTTCTGATGGGCCTTTTCGACGACATCAAGAAGAGAAACACGCGGACCTATCAGGAGATTGTGATGGAGATCTGCGGCCTCAAGGGATTGGACCAGGAGATTGTGCTGCGCCTGACAGATGCAGAAAAGGCGTTTGCCCGCCGCTTTGCAGAGCGCGCGGGACTGCCTGCTCAGGAGGTGAAGTCGGGGAAGGGGCATGCGGTCATCGGCGTCAACACCGGAAGCGGCAACCGCTGGCCGATGAAGCAGTGGCCCATCCCGCAGTGTGTGGATTTCATACGAGGCCTCCTCGCCGAGAAGAGATGGACGGTCCTGCTGTTCGGGGGAGAGGAGGAAACCGCGCGCAATGCACAGATCAAAGAGGGGGCGGGCGAGGGCCTGATCGACACCGGGTGCCGTAACAGCGTGAGGGAGTTCGTGTCCCTCGTTGACCTGTGCGACGTGCTGGTGACGAGTGATACCCTCGGCCTCCACGTGGCGCTCGGCCTGGGGAAGAAGGTCATCGGCCTCTTCGGCCCGACCTCTGCTGCGGAGATTGACGTGTACGGCCGCGGTGTGAAAATCGTGTCGGATGCGGACTGCACCTGCTGCTACCGCCGCACATGCGGCCGCACGCCGTCCTGTATGGGTATGATCAGCGCCGATATCGCTCGCGAAGCGGTCGGGAAAATCCTCGCGGGATAATGCGAGCGGGATCGCAGGTGGCCAGGATAGGGACTGTGCGCGCCGCTCTCTTATGACATGAAAACGATTGTCGTCATCCCCACCTACAACGAGGCTCAAAACATCATGCCCCTCCTCGCCGAGGTGCTGAAGCAGCCTGGGGACCTGGAGGCCCTTGTCGTGGATGATGATTCGCCCGACGGCACGTGGAAACTCGTTGAGGAAGCACAGGTGAAGAACCCCCGGGTGCACTTATTGCTTCGGAGGGAGAAGCGGGGGCGCGGGCTCGCGGGGCTCGATGGTTTCAAAAAGGCGCTCGCGATGGGCGCTGACCGCATTGTCGAGATGGACGCAGATTTTTCGCACGATCCCGCGTATCTCCCCGCGCTTCTGGAGGCATCTGAATCGGCCGACCTGGTCATCGGATCGCGTTACGTTCCCGGGGGAAGCGATGAGGAGCGGGGGCTCGCGCGCCGCGCGGTGAGTTCGCTCGCGCGGCAGTACCTGAAATGGATCCTCTGGATCCCGGTGTGTGATCCAACCTCGGGCTACCGCTGCTTCCGGCGGGAGGCGCTCTCCTCTCTGATGGCGGAGGAGATAAGGGCGAGCGACCCTTTTATTATTACCGAGATCCTGTTCCGCAGCAAACGCAAGGGTCTGAGTATCGCCGAGGTGCCGATCGTTTTCCGCGTGCGTCGGGCGGGCAGTTCAAAGCTCAACGCGCTCACACTGGTGAAGTATTGTTTTAAAGCCATGACATTGCGGCTCTCTGAATTCAAGAGGGGAGGGGGGAGTGCGGCGGCGTAGTATGGGCGCGATAATCGGGGTCATCGGGGCTTCGAGAGCGGACCGGAGGGCGGCACGGGATGCCTATGAGGTCGGCCGGCTGATCGCACGGAGGGGAGCGGTGCTGATCTGCGGGGGGCTCACCGGCGTCATGGAGGCGGCGGCGCGGGGCGCCAGAGAGGAAGGAGGGCTGACGATCGGCGTACTCCCGGGTGATGACCCCCGACATGCCAATCTGTATATCGATATCCCCATTGTCACCGGTATGGGGTATGCGCGGAACATCGTTATTGTGCGCAGCGCGCGCGCCGTTATCGCCATCGGCGGTTCGTATGGCACGCTCTCCGAAATCGCCTATGCCCTTAACCTGGGTGTTCCCCTCATCGGTCTGGGCACGTGGGATATCGCGAAAATCGACGCGAGTGAGACGAGGATGGTCATGGTAAAAACGCCGGAAGAGGCGGTGGAAGAAGCGATGAAGAAAATCCAAAATCCCAAATCCCAAATCCCAATATAGCGTTGATTGGCAAATCGTCATTACGTGCTATTATTCTGGTACGTGGAACATCGGCTTGGCGGGAGATGTAAATGAAGGTGAAGAAAATCCCAAATCCCAAATGCCAGCAGAGGTTAGGAAAGTGAAGAACGGCAAGGCGGCAAAAGGGACAAGTGAGTTCCTGCTCATTCGAGAGAACAAAGCGGTCTATGATATTAGGGAAAGGGCGTTTCTTTTTGCGAGGAGGATTCTTGAGATTGCCGAGATGCTGCCCGGCAATCCGACGTGCAACGCCATCAGGGTTCAGCTCATAAAAGCGGGTACTTCTGTGGGAGCAAATGTCGAGGAGGCAGACGGTTCGTTTACGAGACCCGGCTTCCGTAATAAGATAGTCATTGCTCGAAAAGAAGCAAGGGAGACAAATTATTGGCTGCGCCTCGTTGCCGGGAAGTACATTGATGAAGCCTTGCTCGCCCGTGACATCCAGGAGAGCAAAGAGATGATCAAGATATTTAGCTCGATCATCGCAAAGGTTAAAGCATGAACACCACCCCGATCCTTTTACGCGCGTATCTTTTTTCTTCTCTATGCATTATTGGGATTTGGGATTTGGGATTTGAATGCCATGCACAACGGATTGGTCGAAATAAAGATACGGAGCGTTGCCCCCACCGCGGGCGGGTTCGCGATCTTCCTGCAGAATGGCAAGAAGACATTCGTGATCTACGTGGACCAGGAGGTGGGCTCGGCAATCTACATGTTCATTGAGGGGGCGAAGAAGCCACGACCGCTCACCCATGATCTCATCGGCAATATCCTCAAGGGGCTCGAGGTGAGGGTGGACAGGGTGGTGATCAATGACCTGCGCGACAACACCTTTTTCGCGCGCCTGTTCCTCAGCGGCGAGGGAGAGGCGGGCAAGAGGATAGTGGAGATTGACGCCCGGCCGAGCGATTGCCTGGCGATCGCGCTGCAGCAGGGGGCGCGAATCTATGTCGCGCCCCATGTCCTCGATGCGGTCAACGACGTCGGTGATTTTTTCAAGGATAAGGGGGATGATGCGTGATTAGTATTGCGGATGGCCGGCGCGCGTCATCGCCTTGCTGAAGACACAGCCGCAGTAGTTCTGCCGGTAGAGACCGAGGGCGCGGCTCAGCCGGCAGCTTTCCCCATAGCCGTTCCCCTTCTTGAAATCGGCCTCGTGGAAGCGGAGGTGGTGACGCTCCCCCGCCTCCAGCCCGATGCGGTTGACGAGGGCCGCGTCTTTGTGGGGGCTGATGGTGAGCGTGGTCCCAAAGCATTCAAGGTGATGAGCAGCCGCGGCGCGGGCTGTCTCCTCGAGCCTCACGCGGAAACAGACGGCGCACCGCGCTCCTCCCTCTGGCTCGGCTTCGCATCCCTTGATGAGAGAGAACCAGGCGCCGGACTCATAGATCGAGGGGAGGAGGCGTATATTCTTGTCCCTGCAATGGCGTTCTGCTTCCGCGAGCCGGCGCCGGTATTCGCTCTCGGGATGGATGTTGGGGTTGTAAAAGTATCCGGTCACGTCACACGTGCCGGTGAGCAGGTTGAGCACATGCGTCGAGCATGGAGCGCAGCATATGTGGAGCAGGAGTTTCGGTTTATCCATCTTGACTGAGGCCTCGGGGCGTGCCTCTATTATAGCCCGGGGGCGAGCGTGGAACAATGGGTGTATGAGGAGGCTGGTAATGCCTCAGTCAGGCACTGACAATGATAGCCGGCTGTCATTGCGAGTCCCGAAAGCTTTCGGGACGCGGCAATCCCCCTCTGAAAGCCCTTTAAGTGAGATTGCTTCTCCCGCCAAGGCGGGATCGCAATGACAGCAGCGTGCGTATCAGTGCTTCACTGAGCGGTTACGGAGGCTGATATTTTAAATGCGGAAGGTGCTGATTGTAGGGGCGAGTGGCTTCCTCGGCTGGAATCTCGCAAAAAAGTTGCGCGGGGCGTACGAGGTGACGGGGACTTTCGGCAGGAATCCGGTCGAACGTGATGGATGCCGCATGGAGAAACTTGACCTCGCTTCAAAAAGCGACGCGGCCGCACTCGTGAGGAGGTGTTCCCCGGAGGTGATTCTCAACGCTGCCGCGCTCATTGACGTCGACCTGTGCGAGCGGGAGCGGGAGAGGGCGGCAGCGATCAACGCGGAGGGATCTCGGATTGTCGCGGAGCTGGCGGCTGAGGTCGGCGCCCGTTTGATATACTTTTCAACCGACATGGTATTTGACGGACGGAAGGGCATGTACAGTGAAGAGGAAGCGCCCCATCCCGTCAACTGGTACGGTGAAACGAAGCTCGCCGGGGAGACGTGGGCACGTGACTGTTGCCCTCGGGCGGTGATCGCGAGGCTCGCCCTCATGTACGGGGCGGGCAGCCGCGCGCACGGGTCGTTTTTCCAGTGGATGCTGCGGCGGCTCGAGAAGGGCGAACGCGTTAACCTGTTCACGGATCAGTTTCGCACGCCCACATTTGTCGGAGATGTCTGCCTGGCCGTGGAAAAAATGATCGAGCGCCCTGAGATCGCGGGGGTGTATCATCTCGCCGGGCCCGAGAGGATGAATCGCTATGAATTTGGGACTCGCCTCGTGGATGTGTTTCATTTTCCTCTACGGCTCCTTCGGCCAGTGCGCATGGAGGATTTAAGGAATCTTATGCCGAGGCCGAAGGACAATTCGCTCGATGGCCGCAGGGCGGAGCGCGAGCTCCAGATCAGGTTTAAGGGGGTGGTGGACGGGCTGCGGGCTGTTGCGGAAGAGATGAAAAATATAGAGTGGAGTTAGATGATGCGATATTTTCCGAGGAGACTGACCCCCATCCTTCTCTACCACCACCTGGGGAGCATCGGGCGCCTCTCCCGTTCGTACCTCGATCCGGAGGCCTTTGCGAAGCAGCTCCTCTACTGCAGGGAAGCTGGTTTTCGTGTGACTGATTTTGCGAGGGTCGTTGAGGATATTCGCGCGGGGCGAAAGCAGCCGGCCAAGACCGCGTCGATCACTTTTGATGACGGCTGGTATGACAATTACACACATGCCTTTCCGATACTCCAGCGCTGTGGATTCTCCGCCACAATCTTTCTCGTGTCCGGCCGGATAGGGTTGGAAGGCTACCTCGGGTGGAAGGAGATCCGGGAGATGGGGCGGGCGGGAATTCGATTCGGGGCTCATAGCGTGAGCCATCCCCGCCTCACGGAGATTCCGCTCCACGAGGCGCGCGGCGAGATAAGCGACTGCAAGAGGACGCTCGAAGACGGTCTCGGGGAGGAGGTCCCGCTCTTCTGCTATCCCTACGGGTTTCTCAACAGGGCTGTCAGGGACTTGGTTGAGGAGGCCGGCTATCGGGGGGCGTGCTGCAACGCCCCGGGGAGGCTCTGGCCTGACGGCGACCCCTTTGCCCTCAAGCGGGTGACGATGACCTACAGGATGAACAGAAGAATTGTTCTAGCTGCCTCTCTCTCAGGATATTACGTATTTTATAAGGAATTGCGTTCGGGGAATAAAGAATATATACTAGTAAACCCCAAATCGAAAATCCCAAATCCCAAAGAAAAATAAAATGATGGCAAGAAAAACGGTTAAGTCGCTCAAGGAAATTCGCCAGTACGAGCTCCTCAAAACGCGCGTCTGCGACCTCCCGCTGAAAATTGAAGGAGTTTTGCGAGACTGCATCCTTGAGCACTATAGAGAGCTCAAGAAAAGGAAGATCAGGTTCAGGCCGCGATTTTACCTCGGCTCGGACATCAGCGATGGCTGGGGATGCGTGAACGGGACGATCTGCGTAGAAATCCCCTTCTACCTCTCGACCCCTGAGTTGATGAAGCTCCACTACGACTACTATGGCGACGTCGAGGACGAAACCGAGATCATGAAGGTCCTCCGGCATGAGACCGGGCACGCAATCAACTACGCCTACAAGCTTCACGCGCGCAAAGACTGGAAATCCATGTTTGGCGATTTCTACAAGCGCTACCCAAAGACCTACGACACGAAGCCGTGGAGCAAGAAGCATGTCCGGCACCTCGATCCATTGTACGCGCAGCGGCACCCGGACGACGACTGGGCGGAATCATTCGCCGTCTGGCTCACGCCGGGCCTCAACTGGAGGAGGCGCTACAGCGGCTGGGCCGCAATAGAGAAACTCATCTACGTGGACATCGTCATGAGGCAGGTTGCGAGCCAGGCTCCGCTCGTGAGGAAGATCGGGTACGATGCTCCGGCGAAGAAGGACCGGCGGATGCTCGCCGAGCTCTACGACGTCGAACCGGTTTCGGCCCTGAGCGAGGAGGAGATGGAGGAGTATATAAAGGACCTGAGCCAGATATTCATCCGCAGGGTGCGCCGGAGGGAGTACCACGTGCCGGCAGCCGATTTCCTCAGGCGATTCAGGGAAGCAATCGTTGACGGCGTCGCCCACTGGATCATGCACTCAAACAAGAACTCGGTGAGGAAGATCATCCGGCGGCTGAAGGCCGTCTCCCGCAACTATGGCCTTGTGATGGTGAGATCTGAAGAGGCGGCGAAGCTCGCCGAGGTGACCGCGCTCGTGACCTGGTACGTCATCAGCGACATCTACGACCTGGATTGATCACTCTCCGACCTGATCTGGAGGGCAACCTGCCCTGCGCGGCCGGGAATCTCGCCCATCCTGAGCTCACAGTGCGGGACGCGGGCCGGATCGGCGAGTGAGGCGTCAGCGATCTCGCACAGGCGCACGAACGTGACACCTTTCCCGGCAAGTTCGCCCAGCAATTGATCACACCATTCGGCCCACGCCATGCCCTCGGCTTCAGCATGTATCGTGAGAACGTTCGATGGGGCAGCCATAATCCTTCCAACATAGTGGCACGCAAGGTCATCCTCGCTGCGGCATCCGCCTGAGCCGAGGAGTTCATCCAATGTGGAGAGCGTGGTGGGGATCTGGAGATGGGAGTACGAGCGGCCCTCCATTACGGGGAAGAAGGGGCATTCACCACGGCTGTCGCTGTGGTACCGCATCGGAAGGCCATCCTGTATCGCGAGCTGGTGAGGGGAGCAGGTCCACCCGGGCGCCGCGGAACTTCCCGGTTTGCGTCCCGTGATCTCTTGGTAAGCGTCGCACGCCTTCCGGATCTCTTCCCGCGTTTCTTCGTAGCTCATGCGAGGAAGGCGGTCATGCCACCTCACATGGTCGTAGCCGTGGATGCCGACCTCGTGGCCGTGCTCGATGAGCGCACGGAAAATATCGGGGAATGATCGAGCGATCTGCCTGGCCGGGAGGAGCGTGCCGGAGAGCGCGGTCCGGATGCCGTACATTCCGACGGCGTTGGAGCGCAGCATCTTTTTAAGAAACCCGCGCCTCGTGAAGAAGCGAAAGATCGCCTTCCCTGAGTTGTCCGGCCCCATTGAGATGAAAAAGCTCGCCCGGATACCATGCGCAGAGAAGATGCGGATGAGACGCGGCACGCCTTCCTTCATACCGCGGTGCGTATCGACGTCAACTTTGATTCCCAGTGTCGACATTTCCGTTACCATCCCTCCGACTGAGATAAGCGACGTAGATTGCCAATCGCCTGCGCGTTGCGCTGGCAACCGCACCGTTCAAAGCGGCTTTCTCAGAAGACAGCAAATTTCCTCTTCAATGAGATAGCGATTGTCGAGGCGTCCTTTATTCTCCCACTCGATTCCAAGATCGATAGTGCGTATCGCCTGGAGGAACATCCGCTTGTTCATTGATCTGCAATCCGGTGGAGAAGGAGTTTTGTCTTTGACGAGATATTTATGTATGAGTAGATCAATGAACTCAACAAAGGGAAACGTGTACTCCCGTTTCAGTTCGGCGGGTTTCTTTCTCTGGGGATCGAATATTGATTTTTCCCAAAAGAAGTAGGCCAGCTTGCAGCAGCAATTGCCCACGCGCTTCATTTTTATGACTTCATACCCCGGGAACAATGAGGTAAGCCCATCAGGGGTATATCCCAGCCGCACATGGCCTATATCCCTCATCCACTGGCGCACATCGCCTTGCTCTGGAGGAGTGAGCGTGCTGAAATCATAGTCGTGCTCACAGCTCGGCACACTGATATGCACGAATCCGCCAGGACTGAGCATGCTGTCTGCGTTCGCGGCAAACCGTCTGTCATTTTCTATATGCTCCAAGACATCAGAAACGATAACTAAATCAAATGTTTTTTGATCAACTGTTCCCGCAAGGTCTTTTGTGGAGAAACGCACATTGGGGAGCTCACGTTTTATCCTCAAATATTCCGCGTGATCGAGTGCGCCCTGATTTATATCTATGCCGACGATTTCTAATGCCGGATTATACCGGGCAAGGTAGATGCATTTCGCTCCGCTCCCGCAACCCGCATCAAGCACTGAGCTAACGGATGCCTTGATCGCCTCAAAGTCGATGAGGCAGCGCTTCAGCCTGTAGTAGCCGGGTATGTCAGTGCCTTCGGAAAAAAGCTCGTAGAGAAATTCTTCGTGTGCGCTGGCATTCATTGGCGTTTTTTAACGTGGAGCATGCGCTTCGAGTACCAGATATCTGAGAGAGTGAACTCGCGATGGTCGATTACGATCAGGGCTGGCGGAAGACAAATGGCGCTCCCTTTGTGAATGACCGGGGTTTCAATCCGATTAAGAACTACTGCGCGAAGGCCTTGAACCATTCCCACGTCTGACGCAGCCCCTCCTCGAGAGATGTCTCCGCCCTGACGCCGAGGATGCGGTTCATCTTCCCGACCTTCGGCACGCGCCGCTGGATATCCTCGTAGCTCTCCCCGTAGATGGACTCTTTCGTGACGAACTTGACCTTGGATTTCGCACCGGAGACCTTGATCATCAGTTCAGCGAGCTCCTTGATCGTGGTCTCGACGTCCGTTCCGATGTTGAATATCTCGCCCTCAGCCTCGGGCTTCAGGCCCGCCGCGACGGTTGCCCTTATCGCATCGTCAATGTAGGTAAAACAACGGGTTTGGCTCCCGTCTCCGATAACGGTGACAGGCTCATTCCTCAAGAGCTGGCCGATGAAAATGGTGAGCACCCGGCCCACGTCTATCTTGTCCAGCCTCGGGCCATAGACGTTGAAGTAGCGCACGATCACCACCGGCAAGCCCATTTTCCTGTATGCGTGGCAGAAGTGTTCGCCGACTCCCTTGGAGGTCGAGTAGCACCAGCGGTCAATCCGGGTGGAGCCGAGCACCCGGTCGTCGTCCTCATCCCACGGGACCCTGGGATTCCGTCCGTACACCTCCGAGGTGGAAGTGAAGACGACCTTTTTATTGTGCTTGTGCGCCAGGCGCAGCACGTTCTGGGTGCCGTTGATGTTCACGTTGAGGACGGCGTACGGATCGGCGACGTAGTGTTCGACGCCGACCACGGCCGCCATGTGGTAGATGAGATCGCACTTGATGATGAGGGACTCGAGCATCTCGAGGTTGAAGATCGTGTCGTGTATATAGTGGAACTTTGCGTTCTCGAGCAGGTGTTTGATCTTGAAGCTCGAGCCGGTATCGAGAATGGAGACCTCGTGCCGCTCATTGAGAAAGGCATCAGCCAGATGCGAGCCGAGGAATCCGGCTCCCCCGGTAATCAATACTTTCATCAGTCAGTCCTCCGTTGATTGAGTGGTGAATAATCCACACGGGAATGCGCATGAGAGCCGCGAATACAGCGCCTATTCTATCTCAAGAAGGCTCCAGGAGCAAGGGCGCTTCCCCGTGGGAGCGTTTCCGCGTCGATCTCGCCTTCTCCTTCCCATTGGATTTTTTTGAGACGCAGGATCCCTTTCCCGGTTGCCACCACGATCCCCTCGCCGGCGCGCAGGGCGATGATCTCTCCCGGTTTCGAATCTTCAGTAGGAGCCTCCTCGTCCGGCTCCGCCCACCAGATGAAGAGCTTCCGCCCTCCCGCCTCCGTGAACGCGCCAGGATACGGATGCGTCACGGCACGCACGAGGTTGTAGATCTCAGTCGCTCGCCGCGACCAGTCGATCCGGCCGTCCTTTGCCGTGCGGCCGCCGAAATAGGATGCCTGCCGCTGCTCCTGCGGCAGCTCTCGGATCTCGCTTGTGAGCATCTTCGGGTAGATGTCGGCGATGAGTTCAGCGGCGGCTACGGTCATCTTTTCGAAAAGGGTCAGGGCGGTATCTTTGAAATCTATGGGCACGACCCGCTGGGCCAGAATGGCGCCGCGGTCAGGCTTGAGTTCCATCCGGTGGAGCGTCACACCGGTTTCCTTCTCGCCGTGCACGAGCACCCAGTTGATGGGGCACCGGCCGCGGTAGCGGGGGAGGAGGGAGCCATGCAGGTTGAATGCCCCGATGCGCGGGATCTCCAGCAGCTCCTTCCCGAGGACCTGCCTGAAGTAGAACGAGAATATCATGTCCGGGGCGATGCGCCTGACGGCCGCGACCATCTCGGGCGAGTTGGCGTCGGGAGGCTGGTACACGGGGATACAGTGCTCGAAGGCGAGGTCGCGCACCGACCTGAACCATATGTTTTCACGGGGATTGTCCGCGTGGGTCACCACGGCCGTGATGTCGGCTCCAATTTCGATGAGCTTCTGGAGGCACGCATAGCCGATATTGTGGTAACCCATTACAATGATTTTCATTATAACAACAGGTTCTCTTCCGTTTTGTGTGGGTAAATCACGTAAATCCCTCCCCCTCTGACGGGGGAGGTTAGGTGGGGGTGTGAACTACAGTTTCTGGTGGCTAGTTTCTGGTTACTAGTAACGAGCAACGAGAAACCAGGAACTGTTTTTATCGCCCTCACCCCACCCTCTCCCTCCTGGGGGAGAGGGGATAACAACAAAAAAGCGTTGCGAATGTTAGTTTCCATAATTGGGTGAGCTCACATATCATGGATTGCTTTACAAAATCAAACCCACACAGCTTGGAAGAGAACCTAACAACATAACTCCTGCCGCGGATTTTCGCGGATTCTCACGGATGGAAACAGTTCCATCCCTTAATAGAGTTGCTTTAGCATAAATCAGTGTTTATCCGTGTCGATCCGTGGCTAACTTTGATCAGCGGTTGGCGATGAGGACGAGATCCATATCCCGGTAGCGGGACCTGCCCACCACCTTCACCGATTGCGGCAGCCGACCCTTCGATCCTTCATACGCGTCAGCTTCCATGAGGCAGAGCACGCGCCCTTCGGCTCGTAGATAATCTAACAGTTCGCACTCGCGGTCAATATAAATCACCGGCCGGCCCATGAAGAATCCGAGGGCGAGCCTCCTGCTGAAAATCCCGTATGTTGCGAGCGGGCGGCCGCCCACCGCGGGAGAGAGCTCCTTGGCGAGGCGCTGGTGCTCGTCCCGTTTCGCGTCGCGCGCGGGCAGGATCATCAGGTAGCATCCCCAGCCGATGGTGAAGGCAGTGACAATAGTAATGAATGCGGCACGCCATTTCCGTGCATCTATCACCCTGTCCCACAGATCAGCCACCAGCAGCGCCGCTGCGGGATAGAGCGGGAGGGCGTAGCGGGAGTGCTTCCCGCTGCTGATCGTGAGGAAAGCGAGCAGGCTCAGGAACCAGACAGCGGGATAACGGCGGTCGCGCGCGGCTCCGCTGCCCCCAGGCACACGAGGAAGGAACAGGCAGAGAATCAGAAACGGGCTCCAGGGCAAAAAATTGGAAAGGAGCGCGGGGCCGTAGAACCAGAACGGCTCGTAGTGGTCGAAGCCGCTGGTGAAGCGCAGGAGATTTTCTTTGTAGACGTACATCTCGTAGAAGAAACGCCGCCCCTCGGGCCCGATCCTCGCGAGGTAGGGAATATACCAGGCAGCCTGCATCCCGATGACGATGAGGATGCCCCAGGGGATCAGCATGGAGCGGAGGAGCCTCAGCCTGCGATCCACGGCGAGATAGACGAGGGAGACGAGTGCCGGGAAGACGATGCCGAGAGGCCCCTTGGTGAGTGCGGCCAGACCGATTGCGAGGTAGGCGAGGATGAACGGCTGCCCGCGCGTCCCCCCCGCGCTGAATCCCCGGTACAAAAAGCAGAGCGAGAGCGTCACGAAGAAGGTGAACAGCATGTCCACCATACAGGTCCGCGCCTCCCATGCGAATGCGTACGTCGTGCAGAGGATGAAGCCGGCGAGGAGCCCCGTTCTGCGGTTGAACAGCGTTTTCCCGAGCGATACCGTGAGGAATGTGCAGCCGAGCGCCGCGAGGGCCGACGGAAGCCGCGAGAAAAAGGGGGTGATCACGCCGGCGACCCGCGAGAGGCCGGCAACCGCCCATATGAAGAGGATGGGCTTTTCCGTGAAGATGACGGTGTTGAAGCGGGGCACGATCCAATCGCCCGAGCGGAGCATCTCCCAGGCGATCTCAACGTACCAGATGGTGTCTTTGTTTTCGAATCCGCGCCCGCCGAGGCGGAAGAAAAAAATGAAGAGGGCGGCGAGGATGAGGAGGAGCGACGGCAGCCTGCTGGAACGCTGCGGCACAGTAAGGTCCGGCTTCATGGAATGTCCTCTCTCGATAAGAAGGTGCGTGCTTTGGAAAATGAACAGAGCTATGTAGGGGTTCGATCCTTCGGCTACGCTCAGGACAAGTTTCCCGCCTATGGCGGGCAAGTATCGAACTTGCCATGTAACATACGTGGCCCGGGCGCGATAAAACTTGTCCTGAGCGTAGCCGAAGGATCGCGCCCCTACCACACAAATAGATCAGATGGGTCAGAGAAATCAGGTGCAGCCGATTGTCAGGAGCTGATCCTCTTGATGACGTATCGGGGACGGTTCCTCACCTCGGCGTAGATGCGCCCGATGTATTCGCCGATGAGTCCCATGGCGAGGAGCTGGATCCCGACGAACACGAAGAGGAGGGCAAAGAGGGTGAAGACCCCTTCGACCTCGGGCCCTTGGAATATGCGTCGGATGAAGAGGAAGAGGCCGAAGGCCATCCCCAGGAGCGCAATGATGATCCCGAGCGCGCTGATGAGCTGGATCGGGAAGAGCGAGAATCCCGTGACGAGGTCGAAGTTGAGCTTGAGCAGTCGGCTGAGGTTGTACTTGGACTTGCCTCGTCTCCGCTCCTCGTGGGCGACCTCGATCTCGGTGACGGAGCGCGCGAAGGAAGTTGCGAGCGTCGGGATGAAGCTGGAGATCTCGTTGCAGCGCACGATCTGATCCACCACCATGCGACGGTAGGCCCGCAGCATGCAGCCGTAATCTTTCAGGCGAACGCCCGTGGCGCGCGCGATGAAGCGGTTCACGAGCCAGGAGGGAACCTTCCTGAGGATTGAGTCGCGCCGGTGCCCTCGCAGCCCCCCCACGATATCGTATCCTTCCTCGATTTTCGAAATCAGCCTGGGTATCTCCTCGGGCGGGTTCTGCAGATCGGCGTCCAGCGTGACGACGATTTCGCCCCGCGAGTGCTCGAAGCCGGCAAAGACGGCGGCGTGCTGGCCGTAGTTGCGGTTGAACTCGATGAGCCTGGTTCGTGGATCCTGCCCGGCGAGGCCGTTGATGATCTCCACCGAGCGGTCCGAGCTCCCATCGTCTACGAAAACAAGTTCATAGCTCCTGCCGAGCCTTTCCATCGTTTCCGCGAGCCTGCGGTGGAGCGAGGGGATATTCTCTTCCTCGTTGTACACTGGTACCACTACGGAGATGTCAACGGATCCCGCGGGTGAATCTGCGCCGCGAGACGTGCGATCCCGCACTGATGCCGTTCCGCTGTTTTCCATAGGGTGTTACCTCTTGTTTCGCGAGGCGATCTCTCTGACAGCAGAAGCGGCGTCGCGGACGTCCGCTTCGCTCATTCCCGGGTAGAGCGGGAGCGAGAAGATCCTGTCGGATACGAATTCGGTCCTTGGCAGCGTGCCGCGCGCGCAGCCGAATGTGCGCTGGTAGTACGGCTGGAGGTGAATGGCGGGAAAGTGCAGGCCTATGCCGATGTTGGCCTCGAGCATCTCGGCCATGAACCGGTCCCTGTCTATCGAGAGGTGGTCAATATCGGCGAGGATGACGTACAGGTGCCAGGCGTGACGGGTGCCTTTTGGCAAAGGGAATTCAGGGAGCATGATCCCCTCAGTGTTTCTGAGAAGCTCGGAGTAGAGCCCCGCATAGCGGGTCCGCTGCTCGATGAAGCGATCGAGCTTTTTTATCTGGTGGATGCCGAGGGCTGCCTGGAGGTCCGTGAGGTTGTATTTGAAGCCGGGGAAGAGAATCTCGTACTGGGGAATCTCCTTTGCCCCATATCGCTTCCATGCGTCTTTCTGTATCCCATGGAACTTGAGCAACCGCACCTTCTCCGCGAATGCGGCATTGTCGGTGACGAGCATTCCCCCCTCGCCGGTGGTGATATTCTTGATCGGGTGGAAGCTGAAGACGGTGATGTTGCCGATGGAGCCGATCCGCCGTCCCTTGTACTCGGTGCCGATCGCGTGCGCGGCGTCCTCGATGACGATGAGGTTGTGCCGCCGGGCGATCTCGATGATCCTGTCCATGTCACAGGGATAGCCCGCGAAGTGCACCGGCATGAGGGCCTTGGTCCTTGGGGTGATCGCTGTCTCGATCAGGTCGGGTCTGATATTGAGGTCATCGCCGATATCAACGAAGACGGGCCGCGCCCCCACGAGCGTGATCACATTGGCGGTGGCGGCAAATGTCATCGAGGTGGTGATGACCTCGTCTCCGCTGCCGATGCCGGCGGCGAGCAGCGCCAGGTGGAGGCCCGCGGTGGCGGAGGTCAGCGCGATGGCGTGTTGCGCGCCGACGTACTGCTTCACGTCCTCTTCAAACTGGTGGCATTTTGGCCCGGTGGTGATCCAGCCGGACTTTATCGAGTGCACGACCTCACCGATCTCCTCATCTCCAAGCGAGGGTCGTGAAAAGGGAAGCATCTCCTTGCGCGTGCGGTTGAGCTTGGTGTGAATGGTTTTGCCCAGGCGCATCTGATAATACTCCTCCTTTGAAGAGCCCATTATAGTCGCTTGGCTTGAGAGAATCAAGGGGGCGCATTGCCTCATAATAAAAGTACTCCAAATGGATTCGTTGACTCAAAAGTAAAAGGTACTCGAAAATGTGGTGACATATCTCCTAACAAGCTGGTATATCGTTTGTTAGGAGGTGGAGATGATGCCTGGGCTAGACATGAGAACACG
>JAPLCX010000013.1 GCA_026392035.1 Candidatus Auribacterota bacterium
GCCCCATCACCCCCAACCTGTCCCGCTCCTTACGGCTCATCTCCAGTATCCCCTCTCTCATTTCCACCCCCTTGTCGGGGGCTATTATAGGGGACATTTCTACTTTGGCAGATAGGGGACATTATCATTTTGGTATGACATCAAGCTGGCGATATGATGGAGCCCCACGAGCGCGCGGTTCCTTACCTAATAGCGGCTTTCCACCACGCTCTTGCGCAGAGTAGACGTGATAGAATGCTCCGGGAAATTGTATTCCTATTCTCATTTGTAAAGAGGAAAGATTTGCCACCGATGTCATATTGAAAGTTTATTCCACATAGTATTTGATTTTCGTCTGCCTTTTTGTTTGAATGTCCCTTGCCCTTCGAAGGGGCTTATACACCGCAAAGGAGGTCGCAATGCTCAGAGAACCACCGGAGAAAGTATCACAGGAGAAAATCACATTTGACGTGCGCGAGCTCGAGCCGCTGCTCAGCCCGCCACCCTCCACGATGCCCCCCTACGAGCCGAGCTGCGTGAAACTCAAGGACGGTTCGGAGATGCTGATCCGCGAAGCCCGGCGGGAAGAGGTCCCAAAGATGCTTGAGTTCATCAAGAAGATGCTCGACGTTGACCACGACTTCTACGACATCGTCGGCGTGAGGGTCTACGCGGAGATTCTGGGCTGGTACAGGAACAGGCTGAAAGACCCCTATCAACTCCTCGGCCTCATCAACGGGGAGTGGGTCGGCTTCGCGAACGGGCGCATGTGGAATGATGATATCTCGATCAGCCTTCACTCCCTCGCCATGAAACGCGGTCTCAGGATAGGCGCCATCATGTACTACGCCAAGGCCGAGTATGCCTTTGAAGTCCTTGGGCAAAAAGAGTGGTGGGCGACGTATGAGAGCTACAACGGCTTCAAGCGCTGGGCAATCGGGATGGCACAGCCGTCGTACCCCTGGCCCGAGTACCAGCACGAGCTCGGCGGATCACGCGTCTTTTACATGACGAAGAAATACTGGGACACGGTCGTGAAAAAGTATCTCCTCGATCTCATCGGCGGGACGCTGAAGCGCCCCGTGGCGGCGAAGCTCCTCAAGGCGAACGAGAAGATGACGCTGCCGAAAGAGGTTGAGGTATAAGCCAGCCTGTAGTCCGGCAAGAAATCGCCCCTTCAGAGATGGAGGGGCAACTTTCTAAAATCCCAAATCCCAAGACCCAAATCCCAAAAAAGAGGATCCTATTTTCCGGCCCTATCCCTCGCGGCAATAATCCTGATCGCCTCGACAGCCGTCTTTATCATCTCCTCGATCCCTACCTTCTTGACAATCATCTCTCCCGTGATGGTGGAGCCGATGACCGCGAGGATTTCCGCTGCCCTGAGCCTTCTGAATGAGGAGATCACGAAGATTGCAGACGACTCCATCGAGCTCGCCAGCACGTTCGCCTTCTGCCAGGTTTTCCACCTGGCGCGGATCTCGTCGTACTGCGGCAGGCGCGGGTCGTCCTCCTCGGTGAAAAAGGCGTCCTTGGTCTGCGTGATGCCCAGGTGCGTCTTGTAGCCGAGCTTTTTGGCCGCTTCCCAGAGCGCCATGGTGAGTTGAAAATCGGCAACGGCGGGGTAGTTGAGCGGTACGTACTGGAGGGAGGTCCCGTCCTCCCGGACGGTGGCCGTGGAGATGACGAGGTCACCGAGGCCGACGTTCGTCTGGAGGCCGCCTGCCGTCCCGACCCTGATAAAGGTGTCAGCCCCGATGCGTGCGAGTTCCTCCACGGCGATCGCCGCGGAGGGGCAGCCGATCCCGGTGGACGTCACCGACACTTTGATGCCGCCCACCTCTCCCGTGTATGTGGTGTATTCCCTGTTCTGCGCCACCTTCTCGGCCCTATCCAGAAAACCCGCGATCAGGGGGACGCGCCCCGGGTCGCCGGGGAGCAGCACGTACCGCCCGACATCCCCCTTCGCCAGTTGTATGTGATATTGCTTTTCTGACATTGCTTCCCCCCTGCCTCGTGAGGCATTACATACATGGGCTTGATAAAACTTGTCCTGAGCGAAGCCGAAGGATCAAGCCCCTACATCAGCAAAAAATCCGCCCCATCCGCACAATCCGCGGTCATACACTCCTAGCTCATATCGAATGCCACGATCCGGCAAATTGATGACTCCCCCCCGACCCAGCGCCAGGGGAAGCAGCCGATGACCATCCGGCGGTTGAGCACCTTGTCGATGTCTCCCCCCAGATTTTCAGCGTGTATGATATCAAGCGGGAACAGGTCAATGTGCATGAGCTGGTAGTGGTCGGGAGGAAACATTTCGTCGATCGTCTTTTTGAACCTCTTTTTGAAATAAATCTCGCATTCTGCCGCTTGCTTCGGCATCCACTCGCGAATCTTCGTGTTCATCGGGTGGTCAGCGGAGCCGCAGTCAACGCCGATCCATTTGATCTTCATTTTCTTGCACCAGTTCGCAAACTCCCGCTGCGGTCCTGGGTGTTTAACCATGTAGCGCACCTCATCCGCCTCAGGCTGGTCCCATGAGTATTTGTGATAGCCGGTGTTGATGACGAGGATATCTCCCTCTTTTACCTCCACGCGGTTGGTGATATCCTTTGAGGTGTAAATGCCGTAGTCCTCGGCGATATCACTCAGGTCGACGATCGCCCCTTCGCTCACGAGCTCCTCGAGCGGGATGGACGCGACGTCGCGCCCGTGCGTGCAGAAGTGGAGCGACCCATCGAGGTGGGTGCCCACATGGTTGCTGTGCGTCACCAGCTGGCCGTTCGCGCCGTTCGGCGCCAGGCGCTTGAAGAACTTCACCTGGAGCGGCTCATACGTCGGCCATGCCGGAGTGAGATCGCTCAGCGGCTGCGTGAGATCGTACATTTTGAATTTCACAATTTACCTCCGTGACTCGTTTCCCGTGCCTCGTTTCTCGTGACCCGTCTAAGCTTACTGTGTCAATCTACGCGCCACGAGCGACAAGCGAGTCTTTGCAATTTCATATCCAAGGGCCATGCCATAAATCAGATCCACCCCCGACGTGGCGCCATATTCTAGCACCCGCTCGCTCGCTCTTTCCACCCTTTTCTCATCAATGGCGAAAATCGCTTCCAGCAGCTCCTTCACCCGCTCCGCGAACCGCCCGCGCCCCGCCGCAGAGAGGAAATGAGCCGATACCGGCGTCGTTCGCTCCGCCGGCGATTTCATCACCTCCCCGAGCCGGGTGATCATCCTCCGGGCATACGCCTCCAGGAATGGAACACGCCGCGCGCCACACAGGAAACCCACCAGCCCCACGAGCAGGTCGTCGCACGAGGGCGTGAGCCCCTCCCCCAGCCCGATGATCCGCTGCGCCGCTTCTCTAACTTTTATCTCGCAGCCCCTCGTGAGGGCGGCTGCGAGCGCGTACACCTTCTCATGTACCACGAGCGCGGTGTCAGATATCTGCGGGTTCTGTCTCTGGCGTCCATGGCTGCAGCGATCTTCGAGCCTGCCGATGAGCGAGCCGAGGACGCCGCGAGCGCGCGATTTAGCGATCTCACGTGCGATTTTCAAACAGGTTTCCAGTTCGCCCAAGCGATGCGTTCCCGTCGGCGCGAAGGAAGGATCCCATGTAGCCGCACGAACCGCCTCGACAATGATCCTCTCTTCCCCAATCTTCACCAGCCCCTTCTCGCATTCGAATCGCTCGTCGGGATAAAAAGATGGATATCCGTTCTTCAGGGAGCCCTCATGCTCAACGAGAATAAATCCCGGCCCATTGCCGACATCCATGTGTGCGATGACAAGCATTGCTCCCTTGAGCGTTCGTAGATATACCACGCGGTCATAGACCGCGAATGTCGCGCCCGTGACCCTTCCTCTGAGGAGCACGTCTCTGAGCTCTCTATCAATTGATAATGCTCTCAGGCGCATATGATCACCATGATAGCATATGGCTTCTCTCTCATCTTGTAAGAAGAGCGTGACCGGAGCGGACCCAGGATCTCACCTATGCCGGAGCGCACCCACGCCGCTGTTGACATGCCTACGCAACATGCTATCGTAATAGCAGTTTCAGACCTTCAACCGCAACAAGGAGGATTTTTATGAACGTGAAGAAGCTCATGGTTCTCCCTCTTGCGCTTCTCATCTTCGCGTGGGGGGCTCAGGGCCTTTCACCTGTCCTGGCGCAGGAGAGCGGTCAAAAAGTCAAGGTTGCCCCGGCAGCCGGGCAACCCAAACAGGAGAGTGTGACGGCACCCGCAGCAACGCAGGTTCAAGAGCGGGCGCCTATGGAAAAGGTCGGCCATGCCGGCGCGACATTCGGGAAGGGCACGGGAAACTTCTTCGCGAAATTCGGGAAGGGCTCCGGCAGATTCTTCAAGAACGCCGGTGTCGGAACGGGCCGCTTCTTCAAGCGGATCTTCGCCGGGAAATAATTTCTCAATTCTTCAGTCCAGAGCGCGGCACGCGTCTCGGATAACACCGGATCCTGTTCCACCGGAGCTCTGGGGTCAGGTACTATTGCTGTAGGCCCGCGAAAGTCGGGCCTCTTCGGCACATTGCCAAGGCCGGTACCCTTCCACTTCCAACTGCACAGCCATGCCGATGAAGGTACGAATCAGTACGATCAGGACGTTCTTCAGTGTGAGCGCAATGACAACCGTTCGAATAATATCGCCGGCGATGAGGAACTCAAGCCCCCGCAGGATGGCCCGTCCCCAATCTTACCGGTAGAACTGATACGATTTGCCGGTCTCCTCCTGCCGACGAACAAGGAAGCGGCCGGTGGCGAGGAGCGCGCCTTAACGCGTCGCCTTGAGCTCCTTGTTCGATTCCGTTTTCGTCAACATGATAGTGTGCCAGTTTTATCATTAGCTAAAAGGAGGTTGTAAACAGTTATGGGTTTGTCATGATGTTTACCTTCATATGTTAAACCGAATCCTTTGAAGGAGCCTTGATCAGATCTCCATTTTTTGAGAACCTTTAGAACCTCTTTAGAAGAACCAAGTTGATTGATAAATTGTGACGCATATTTTGAGGGTGGAATCCCTGTCTCAAGATGCGACTTTTTTATTGCATGTATCGCCAAACCGGTTTGATATTCACCTTTTTCATCTATATTCTCTTTCGTGATGAAACAACTGTAGATCCCTTTTTTGAATTCGCTCTTGAAATGCCAACCATCAGGTACAAGAAAGATGCCTTTGATATCCTCAATGTGCTTCCAGGAAAAACCCTTGGGGGCAGATGGCCGCTTGCTTTGTCCTGCAAGGCATAAAGATATGGGCACAATGACAAATAATGCCATGAATTTTCTGAACATTTTCGTACAAGTCCCCTTTCTTTATTAATGGATTTACTTTCTAACGACGGAATTGAGCGGCAATCCCGCTGAGCGGGACGCGGGGAGGAGCGAACGCCCGCGCATCCGCGCCGGCAAGGCGAAGCCCCGCAGGGGGCGCCCGCTCGAATGACTTGTTCGCGCCGCCAGGCGCGGCAAGTCATGAGAGCTTGCTCAATTTCGTCGTTCGCGCCGCTTTGGCGGCGCGCGAACGTGAAGCTCACCTGCCCCGCCTCTGCGGGGTCAGGTGCAGCGACTTGATAGGCTTTACCTAGTATTTCTGCCTGCCTTTTTGGTCTCTTTAGGTGCTTTAATAGTTGCAGACCATCTACCTGATTCTGGAGGAGCATATTCAGCTTCGAGGAACAAACTGCCATCAGTTTGTGGAGTCAATTTTACTTTGGAAAATTTTGACCAATCGAAATTCAAACCCTTTCTTTCAGTGAATGCACGAAGTTCCTCTTCGTTGTTAGGCCACCTATTGTTCTCTATCCAATAACGGTTGTTATGCAAAACAAGCGTAGTGAATTCGGTACCATGCTTAAAAATGTTACATGAAGTTAAAGCTAAACTAATCAAAAGTCCAATTGATATAAATAACATTCTAATGTCCTTCATTTCTTATCACCTCCTTAAGAAGTATAACATAAAGCTCACACATAAGTTTCCCAGGCGTTTTCGTTAATTCTTTCGCCAGCAGTAAGATGAGATGAAGAATGTCCAGGACATTCCCGGTTATAACTCTTTAGCATGGGAAAAATAAGGAAAATGTCTGCGATAGCACCCTTGTGTTATCCGATGGCCACTGGACGATACTCGCCGAAACCGGGCGGCATCCAGCGCATGCGGGTCGGGATGATTTCGATGAGCACGAACTCCGGGTTATTCTCGTCCGTGAAATGTTTTTTCACATTCGGGTTGAGAGCGAGCAGCTCGCGCTTCTTCTCCGGCCCTCCTGAGACGTCCGCGCGCCCCTCCACTCTCAATTGGTATTTGCGCCCGTCCACGAAACAGATCTCCACTCGCGGGTTCCGTGCGAGCTCTTGCACCTTGCCGCTCCGTTTGAAGGTGGAACTCAACAGCCTGAAATCATCGGTGACCACGAACGCCATCGGACGCACCCGCGGCTGCCCCTCAACGTCGGTGGCCAGAACCCCATAGCCCGCCCCTCTGATAATCTCCATCGCCTCACATGCCGTCATGTGCTCCCCCTCTTTCATTTAGTTTATTGTTATTTTTTATCTAATTTCTCTGTTAATAGTTCAAGTCATGGATTTCGGCCGTCATCCTCTCCGTGTCGAGAATGGCGACGGTGCACCGCCCCGTGAGCCAGCCGCCGCATTCTCCCGGATTGACCACGAGCGTCTTCCCTTTCCGGACCACCACTTCGTGCGTGTGACCGTACACGATGAGGTCATAGGCGCCGCTCGCCGCGAGGGCGTCAAGCATGTCGGGGACATGGATCAGCAGCACCCGCTTGCCGCCGAGCTCCCCCTCCCACTTCCGCTCGTGGATTTCGCCGATCCCCTTTAACTTCTCCCTCAGAAAGAACTTCTCGCCGTCGTTGTTCCCGAAGACGGCGATGAGCGGCATCTTTAACTTCGCGAACTCCTTCGCGGTGATCGGCGAGATGATATCACCCGCGTGCAGGACTACCGCCACCCCCTCACGGTTGAAAAGCTCAACCGCCTTCGCGATCGCAGGCATGTTCTCGTGTGAATCAGCCATCAACCCGAGCTTCATAATTACATCCCCATCAAAGCGCCACGCTAGAAGTCCAGGATGTTCTCAAACGACTTCTCATCATACTCGTGGATCATGGGTATGTTCGTCACGTCCCTCGCGAGCGGAGTGAGCGAGGCGAGGTCTTCTCTGCTTATCAGGTCGAGCCTGAACTTCTTGCAGCCCGCGATGAGCTGTTGGAGCCCCACCCTGATCCTGTCGAAGTAGGTATAGACGCCCACTGCGGCCCAGGGGAGCTCTTTGCCGATCGCCTTGCCGAATCGTGATTTCAACTCGGTCATGGTGATGAAGAATTTCGCCGGATCGTCGCTGTACCTATCCCTGAAGGCGTGCGGGAGATCCTCTGCCTCGGCGAGCTTGGTAAAATAGTCCGCTTTCATCGCCGCGGTAATCGGCGCCCGCGCCATTGCGACCCCCTTCACCACGGGTCCCTCACCGTAGTTGCTCATGGCGATGGCCTTAAAGATCTGGGTTTCGTTGATGAACCCGCCCGCGATGACGATATCCGGGATATACTTTTTCCGTTTCTTGAGAATCCGGACCGCGTCGAGCACAATGGATTCAAGATAGATCGTCGGCGTTGAGCACTCCTGCATCATCGGCACCGGTGACATCCCGGTGCCGCCGCCCGCGCCGTCAAGGGTGAGTAGATCGACCTTCGCCGCGGACGCGCACTTCAAAATGAACGCTATGGCATAGGGGTTCGGAGAACCTGTCTTCAAGAATACCTTTTTCGCGCCCTCGCTCCTGAGCCACTGGATGTCCTCGACAAACCCCTTCCACTCGGGCATCCCCACTCGCGAATGGCGCTCGAAGGTGTCGAACACCTTTTTCCTGAAGGCCTCCTCTACCGCCGGATCTTCCGGATCAGGGATGACCACATAGCCCCGCTTCTTGAGCAGGAGGGCCTTTTCGAGGCTGTGGATCCTCACCTCGCCGCCGATATTCTTCGCCCCCTGCCCCCACTTCCTTTCAATTATGTTCACCCCGAGCTTCCTGATCGCGTACAGCGCCACGCCGCACCGCTGGTCCTCAACGTTTGTCTGCACGCCGATGTCTCCAAACTCACCGTCCCAGAACACGCGATACTGGTCAATGCGGAACCGCAGCTGGGGAGAGTCAACGACCATCCCTTTGGAATCGAATGTGGCCTCCTCATCCATACCGCATACATTTTCCCCTATCACATCAATAACTCCCGAGATAGCCGCTCCCATGGAGAGGCCGAGCCAGTTCCGCCTCGCCACATCGGTCGACCCCAGGCCGGGAATGATCACGGGTATCTTTACCTTGATGCCGCCGAGAGTCTGGGCGACATCGACATTGGGGAAGAGCGCCTTGTCGGGATCTTCCGCAATCCCCTGCGCTCCCCTCACCTCAACCATTATCTGGAGGTCCCTCCAATGAAGGCCGTAATCCTTATTTGAAGCCGCGGTCGATTCTCCAAACCGTTCCGGCTCGGGATACAGGACATCCCTGCCACGGAAGGCGCTTTTCCCTATTTCACAGAGCACCTTGCACTCCCGTATACAGAGAGGGCACATCCCGCTTGATGGGGAAACGTCCCTCACCCTCGCGCTGGTCCCCGTTGTTGAACGCGCGTTTTCCTTCATTTTGTGTGGCTCCTTTCTCTCCTATGGCAAAATAACGTCACACATACTACAATAAGCCTTGTGTTCACGTAAGAATCATTATATCAGTTGGATGCGGTCTTTGGAAAAAATCCTACAGGAGGTATGAGCATGGCCAATCAATATCTTGCCGAATCAGCATGGGATGTAGCTCTCGAGCAGCTCGATGAAGTCGCAGAAAAGATCAATCTAGACCCCTACGTGCATGAACGGCTGCGCCACCCCCAGCGGGAACTCACCGTCTCCATACCCGTGCGCATGGACGATGGCACCCCGCGGGTCTTCACCGGCTACCGCGTGCAGCACAGCCTCATCAGGGGCCCCTCAAAGGGAGGCATACGCTACCATCCAGATGTCACCCTCGAGGAAATCCGTGCGCTCGCCATGTGGATGACCTGGAAATGTGCGGTGGTCAACATCCCCTATGGCGGCGCGAAGGGAGGGGTCATCTGCAACCCCAAAGAAATGTCGATGAGGGAATTGGAAAACCTCACCCGCCGATATGCCGTTGAGATCAGCATCATCATCGGCCCCACAAAGGACATCCCCGCCCCGGACGTGTACACGGACGCCCAGACCATGGCATGGATAATGGACACCATAAGCATGACTACCGGATGGTGCGTGACGGGTGTGGTGACGGGGAAGCCGGTCGACATCGGCGGTTCGCTGGGCCGCAAAGAGGCGACAGGGCGCGGGGTGATGGTGACCGCCATTGAGGCGATGAAGTACCAGGGCATTCCGGTCAACGGCGCACGTGTGGCAGTTCAGGGGTTCGGCAATGCCGGATCAATATCTGCCCTGCTCCTCCACGACGCAGGAGCGAAGATCATCGCGGTCTCCGACTCGAAGGGGGGTATCTTGAACACGAGGGGTCTCGATCCGCACAGCGTGCTCGAGCACAAAATGAAAACAGGTTCAGTCATCGGCTATGAAAACTCGGGCACAATAACTAATGCTGAGCTCCTTGAGCTCGAATGTGATGTCCTCATCCCCGCCGCTCTGGAAAACCAGATTACGGAGAGGAACGCGCCGCGAATAAAGGCCAAGATCATCGCTGAGGCAGCCAATGGGCCTACCACTCCATCAGCGGACAAGATTCTCCACGAGCGCGGAATATTTTGTGTTCCCGATATACTCGCGAACGCGGGCGGTGTCACGGTGTCGTACTTCGAATGGGTACAGGATTTGCAGGCCCTCTTCTGGAGCGAAAATGATATCAACGAGAAGCTGCGCACCATCATGGTCAATAGCTTCGACGCGGTGCTCAGAACCGCCGAGAAGCACAAGGTTGATATGCGCACCGCGGCGTTGATCCTCGCCGTGGGGCGCGTGGCCAGCGCCATGAAAATACGCGGACTGTGGCCTTAAAAGCAGTTACTGGTCACTAGTTACTGGTTTCTAGTGGTATTAAATGAGTTCGCATATAACCGCAACAGCTCGCCTCATGCGCACCCCCCAGAGATCAAAAGAGCGGTGTTTCAAGAAGCTCCTTGTGCGCTATAGGGGGAAGCAGGGGGCGCTGATCCCCCTCCTCCAGAAGACGCAGGAGCTCTTCGGCTACCTCCCTGAAAAGGCGCTGCGGCGCATCGCACAGCAGCTCGGCCTCTCCCCCGCCCAGGTGTACGGCGTGGCGACATTCTACGGGCAGTTTCGCCTCACGCCGGTCGGCAGGAACCTCATCACCGTCTGCCACGGCACCGCCTGCCACGTCGCAGGCGCCGAGCGGATATCCGAGGCGATCGAGCGCGCGCTCAAGATCCAGCCGGGCGGCACCACCCCCGACCGGCGCTTCACCCTGTGCAGCGTCGCCTGCCTCGGCTGCTGCAGCCTCTCCCCCGTCATGATGATCAATAAAACCGTCTACGGGAAGCTCACTCCCGCAGGGACTCCCGCCATTCTCAAGAAATACCGATGAAGAAGAATCCCGCCAAAAAGTTCCGGGTCACAATCGGCCTGAGCTCCTGCGGTGTCGCGGCGGGGGGCGAGACTGTTCTGGAAACATTCAAGGAGGAAATCCGCCGGAGGAAAATCCCCGCGGTTATCGGCACCACCGGCTGCCTCGGGATGTGTCACCGTGAAGTGCTGGTGGAGATCGCCTCCCCCGACGGGCGCTTCTCTCTCTACGGCGAGGTCACGCCGGAGCGCGTTCCACGGATCGTCAGCGAGCACCTCGTCAATGGCGCCCCCGTGGCGAAGTGGCTCGTGGCCGACAATGTTCCGGCGCTGGACTCACTCACCTACTTCGCGAAACAGAAGAAGATTGTGCTGGCGAACTGCGGTTTCATCGATCCCGAGGATATTGCCGACTACGTCGGGAGGGGCGGCTACAACGCGCTCCGCGCGGTCCTCACGCGCTACTCTCCCCGCGCGGTGATTGAAAGCATTTCCGCCTCGGGCCTCCGTGGCCGCGGCGGCGCGGGGTTCCCCACCGGCACAAAGTGGAAAACGACGAGCGAGGCGCCGGGCGCGGAGAAGTACATCATCTGCAACGCCGACGAGGGCGACCCCGGCGCCTTCATGGACCGGAGCGTCCTGGAGGGCGATCCCCACGCGGTGCTGGAGGGGATGGCGATCGCCGGCTACGCGATCGGGGCCACGCGCGGGGTCATCTACGTGAGAGCCGAGTACCCGCTCGCGGTAAAAAGGCTCTCGCTCGCCCTGGCACAAGCCGCAAAAAGCGGGTTCTTGGGGGGAAATATTTTCGGAATGGGCTTCGATTTTTCGATCTCCCTCATGGAGGGCGCGGGGGCGTTTGTGTGCGGCGAGGAAACCGCGCTTATAAAATCACTCGAGGGGGAGCGCGGGATGCCGCGGCTCAGGCCGCCGTTCCCCTCGACGAGGGGCCTCTGGGGGG
The DNA here is from genome assembly GCA_026392035.1 of Candidatus Auribacterota bacterium. Classification (NCBI taxonomy): domain Bacteria; kingdom Pseudomonadati; phylum Candidatus Auribacterota; species Candidatus Auribacterota bacterium. The sequence goes on from JAPLCX010000013.1 coordinate 11,543, forward strand.
AACCGACATGCATCAACAACGTGGAAACGCTCGCGAACGTCCCGTGGATCATCAGGAACGGCGCGGATGTGTACGCCGCGATCGGGACAGGGGGGAGCAAGGGGACAAAGGTGTTCGCGCTCGCCGGGAAGATCGCCCGGGGCGGCCTCGTCGAAGTCCCTATGGGTACCACGATCCGGGAGATTGTGGAGGAGATCGGCGGCGGCTCGGCGACCGGCCTCCCCATCAAGGCCGTCCAGATCGGCGGCCCCTCGGGGGGCTGTCTCCCCGCCAGCCTCTTCGACACGCCCATCGACTATGAGTCGCTCAAGGAGAGCGGCGCCATCATGGGGTCCGGGGGCATGATAGTCCTCGACAGCTCGAGCTGCATGGTTGACCTCGCACGGTACTTTCTCGCGTTCACACAGAACGAATCGTGCGGCAAGTGCACCTTCTGCCGCATCGGGACAAAGCGTATGCTCGAGATCCTGGACCGCATCACCAAAGGCCTCGGACGCACCGAAGATCTCGACCTGCTCGAGGAGCTCGCGGAGAAGGTGAAGGTCGCGTCGCTCTGCGGCCTCGGGCAGACGGCGCCCAACCCGGTCCTCACGACGCTCCGTTTCTTCCGGGAAGAATACATGGCCCACATATGCGAGAAGCGTTGCCCGGCAGGGAAATGCAGGGCCCTCATCAGCTACCGCGTCGATGAACTCCGCTGCACGGGGTGCGGCGCGTGCGCGCGCGTCTGCCCGGCGGGGGCGGCCGCGGGGGAGCGCAAGAAGGCGCACCGCATCGACGGGGAAAAGTGCACCCGCTGCGGGCTGTGCGTGGAAGCCTGCAAATTCGGGGCGATAGTGGTGGAATGATCGAGTGAAATCCCAAATCCCAAATCCCAAATCCAAAATAACGGCAGTGGATTACTGCACCTCGACACCGATTCACATCACCATTGACGGGAAACGGATTACGGCATACCGGGGTGACACCATCCTCCAGGCGGCACTCCGGGCGGGGGTCGCCATCCCCACGCTCTGCCACGACGAGAAGCTCGATCCTTACGCCTCCTGCTGGATCTGCGCGGTGAAGGTGAAGGGCGAGAGGCGTCTGAGGCCTGCGTGCGCGACCGTGGTATCCGCCGGCATGGAGATCGCGACTCATGACGAAGAGATTTTCGCCGCGCGCAGGCTCTGCATCGAGCTTTTGCTCTCCGATCACTGCGGCGAGTGTCTTCCACCCTGCCAGCTCGCGTGCCCCGCGGGCTGCGATGCCCGTGGGTATCTCAGCCTGCTCCTCAACAAGCGCTACGGCGAGGCGCTTCGCCTCATCATGGAAACGGTTCCGATGCCGGCGACTATCGGCAGGATCTGCCCCCACCCCTGCGAGGAGGCCTGCAGGCGCACTACTGTTGATGAGCCCGCCTCCATCTGCGCCCTCAAAAGATTCGCGGCCGAACGGGCCGCTCCGTCCACCCCGACGCCGGAGAAGAAAAAACCTTCCGGGAAGAAAGTGGCAATCATCGGCTCCGGCCCCGCGGGGCTCAGCGCCGCTTATTTCCTTGCCCTCAATGGCCACGCGGTGACTGTGTTCGAGGCGCGAGAGAAACCGGGCGGCATGCTGCGCTATGGAATCCCCGAATACCGCCTGCCGAAGGCAGTGCTCGATCGTGAGATAGACTTCATCAGGCGATGCGGCGTGACAATCAAATGCGCGGCGCCCGTCGGCGGCACAAGGACGATCGCCCGGCTGCTCGATAATGGATACGATGCCGTGCTCGTCGCCGTGGGGGCCCAGCGCAACCGGCGGATGGGAATTGAGGGCGAAGATAGTGAAGGGGTATTGGGTGGAATTGACTTTCTCGCGGAGGTGGCCTCCGGGAAGCGGCCTTCGCTCGGCAACACAGTCCTTGTCGTCGGCGGAGGCGACACGGCCATTGACGCCGCGCGAACGGCGCTCCGGCTCGGCGCGGCAACTGTCTCAATTGTCTATCGCAGGTCGCGCGAGGAGATGCCGGCGAGCAGCGCAGAAATAAAGGCTGCAGAGGAAGAGGGGATCGAGATCAGGCACCTCACGCTGCCGCTCGCAATTGCCCGGCGAAACAGCAGACTCGAGATAACCTGCTCACGCATGGCACTCGGCGAGCCCGACGAAAGCGGGAGACGGAAACCACTCCCCGTCCCCGGGAGCGAACATAGCATCGCGTGCGATTCGATAATAATGGCCATCGGTCAATCGGTTGACGCCTCCGTCCTGGATGGCTCGGGACTCGCTCCTGGCAGCAAGGGCAGAATCAGCGCCGCGGAAGATACACTCCGCACCGCGCGCGAGGGAGTTTTCGCCTGCGGCGACTGTGTCACCGGCCCTGATATCGCGATAGGCTCCGTCGCCGCTGGCCGCAGGGCTGCCCACGCCATAGATTCCTTCCTCCGCACCGGGAAACCATCTCCGCTCACCATGCCATTCAGCCCCGCCCGAAGGGAAAACAAGGAAATGGACACGCGTGAATATGCGCACGAGGAAAAGATACCGAGGATTCCGGCTGTGCGGATGAGTGTTAAGGATAGGATCGGCGGATTTTCCGAGGTCGAGCAGGCGTTCAAAGAAGAGGATGCCCTTAAAGAGGCCTACCGATGCCTGGAATGCGGTTGCGAGAAGTCAGCAGACTGCACCCTGCGGGATCTCGCGAGTCAATATGGCGTGGACGCAAACCGGTTCGGCTCACCCGGGAAACGCCGGGAGACTGACGCCAGGCATCCATACATCGTGCGCGACCCCGACAGGTGCATCAAGTGCGCCCGCTGCATACGCGTGTGCATCGAGGTCCAGGGAATCTGCGCATGGGGGTACATCGGGCGCGGTTTTAACATGCAGGTGGCGGCGCCCTTCGGTTGGCCGCTCCAGGACACCGACTGCGAGTCATGCGGGCAGTGCCTCACCGCGTGCCCCACCGGCGCGCTCCAGGAAAAAATTGCCATTCGAGGAGCTCTCCCCGGACTCACGGCAAAAACGGAAACAATCTGCGCCCACTGCGGCGTCGGCTGCCGGATCGCGCTCCACACGTTCGGCAATCAGCTGTTCAAGGTCACACCATCGGCGAACGGAAACCTCTGCGAGAAGGGGAAGTTCGGGTTTGAATATCTCAGCGGCGCGAACAGAGTCATACTCCCTTCTGTGCGAAAGGGTAACCGCTTCGTGAGAGCAGGCTGGGGCGAAGTCGCGGACAAAACTCGCGAAGGCCTCCACGGAATTCCTCCTCGCGACATCGCGTTCTTCGTCTCTCCCCGCCTCACCGACGAAGAGGCGTACGCTGCACAGAAGCTCGCGCGCGCCGTGCTGGGTACAAATAATATCTACCCGCTCGGCGGAAAGATCTTCTCACCCCTGGCCCACAGCAGACTCGGGCGTATTGTTTCGCCCTGCAGCATTGGTGACATCGAGAAGAGCGATTCAATCATCCTCATTAATCCGCTCATGGTAGAACTTAACGAGGTTGCCGCCCTGTCTGTGATCAAAGCCGTCAGGAGGGGCGCGAAACTCCTGATCATCGGGGGACAGAAAACGAAGCTGGACAGGCTCGCGTGGAAGAAGATCTCGGCTGACCCTGACTGTTTTAAGGACTATATGCAAGAGATTGATTTATCCATCAAGGGAGAACGTCATCCGACCACCGTGTATAACCGGGACTGCCTGGATGAGAAAACGATGCTTGCGCTGCACAATTATGCTGCGAAACGCGGCGTGCGGATCGTTTCCCTATGCACCCAGATCAACGAACAGGGTCTTCTCGACGCAGGGGTGTCGCCGTTCGCGCTGCCGGGACAGAAACTTATTAGCAATCGCGCGGCCCGGAAGAAATTGGAGAGGGAATGGAACTGCAGTCTGCCTGCACGGCCCGGGATGAGCTACAAGGAGGTCGTCAGTGCGATGATGCGTGGAAGGATTAAAGCCGCACTATTACTGGGGGGCACCCTGCCTGATAACAGGGAGCTGCACGGCGCTCTCCGAAAGGTGCCCTTTGTGGTAATGCAGGCGCTTGTCCCCTCTCCCCTCACCCGCATCGCAAACGTGCTTCTCCCCGCGGCAAGCTGGGCTGAAACTTCAGGGACATTCACCCATTATGACGGCGCGAAGCTCACGCTGCGGAAAGCCCTGCCTCCCCTCTGCGGTTTCAGTAATGCGGAAATATGGCAGCAGCTGATGGACAAGCTGGGGTGAGTCTACCTCGCAGGTGGAATAGGTGCGGTTCTACCGTGATTGAGCCTCGTTCAGGAATGCCTTGATCTTCTTCAGGTCCTCCTTTGCCTTGTCTTTATCCGCGGGATTTCTCAGGAGATAGGCGGGGTGAAAGGTGGGGAGTATTGTGACGCCGTGGTAGTCGTGGAAACGGCCGCGGAGCTTGCTGATCGCAGCTTCAGTTTTGAGGAGCGTCTGGGCGGCATGGCGGCCAAGGGCGCAGATGAGGCGCGGCTTCACCACTTCAAGCTGCGCGAGCAGGTATGGTTCACAACAGGCAACCTCATTCGGCAGCGGATCTCTGTTGCGCGGGGGGCGGCATTTGAGGACGTTCGTGATATACACATCCTCTCTTTTTAACCCGATATACGCGAGCATCTTCGTGAGGAGCTGGCCGGCCCTCCCGACGAAGGGGAGCCCCTGCCGGTCCTCATCCGCGCCCGGCGCTTCACCCACGAAGATCAGCGGCGCGCGGCATGCGCCCGTCCCGAATACGGTCCGAGTCCTCGTTTTCGAGAGCGCGCACTTCCGGCACGTTGAGACTGTTGTCTGTAACTCGTTGAGCGCACCGACAGGATCCACCGCCGGCCGTGCATCCGGTGTGAGTTCCCCATCGCCATCCTGCCCTTGAGCGGCAGGCTGCTCGATGGGAATATGCAGAATCCCCCCCTCGACGAGCTTCTCCACGTAGTTCCCCGTGAGCCGTACAATCTCGCTTAATTCGCTCAGTTTATCATTCATATTAAATAATATTCACCACGGAGGCACGGAGAACACGGAGGGGATTTAAGATAGCGACCACTGGATACACTGAAATTCACAGAAAACATACCATCCCTGTTTCAGTGCCTTCAGTGCCCTCAGTGGTTATTCCCAATAATCGAGGCGCTTACTCCGTGCCCCTGCCTGCCGGCAGGCAGGTCCGTGGTGAAAAACCCTATTTATAAAAATCCACCACCGCCTTCGCCACTTCCTCGATCTGCCCCTGGGCAAGCTCGGGGTGTATCGGAAGCGCCAGGGTTTCTTCGGCGGCCTTCTCGGACTCGGGCATGTCGCCCTTCTTATACCCCAGCGCCGTGAAGCACTCCTGGAGGTGGAGCGGCAGGGGGTAGTAGATCGCCGATCCTATCCCTCTGGACCCGAGGTAGTTCATGAGCTTATCGCGCGCGCTCACTCGCACCACGTACTGGTTGTACACATGGCGGACATAGGGGAGATCGTACGGGGTGACCACCGCGCTCCCCATAAAAAGCTCATTGTAGAGCCGCGCATTGGCCCGCCTTTTCTCGGTCCACTCCTCAAGATGCTTTGCCTTCACCAGGAGCACGGCAGCCTGGAGTTCGTCGAGCCTGCTGTTGTAGCCAACCACCTTATGGAAGTACCTCGGCTTCGCACCGTGCTCGCGGAGAATCCTGAGGTTTTCGGCAACCCTCTGGTCGTGGGTGAAGAGCATCCCCCCGTCTCCCATGCCGCTCAGATTTTTTGTCGGATAAAAGCTCAGGCAGCCGACGTCGCCCAGCGCCCCGACCCGCTTCCCCTTGTACTCGGCGCCGATGCTCTGGCAGGCGTCCTCGATTATCTTGACACCCCACTCCTTTGAGAGGGCGATGAGCGGCTCCATTTCAGCGGGTTGACCGTACAGGTGGACGGGAATGATCGCCCTGGTCCGCACGCTCAATTTCTTCTCAACCTTGCGGGCGTCAATATTGCAGGTGCGCGGGTCAATATCCACAAACACGGGCGTCGCTCCCACGAGCACGATCGCGCTCGCGGTGGCAAAAAAACTGTAGGCGGTGGTGATCACCTCGTGCCCGGGGCCCGTCCCCACTGCCCTGAGCGCCAGAATCAGCGCGTCTGTGCCGGACGCGCACCCGACGGCGCAGGGAACATCAAGGTACCGGGCGAGGGTCTTCTCCAGTGCGGCCACGCGCTCTCCCAGCACGTATTTCCCGCTGCGCGCGACATCGAGAATCGTCTTTTCCAACTCCGGCTGCAATTTTTTATACTGTGCGACAATATCTAAGAAAGGCACCGCCATGGCCATTCCCCTCCCCGAATAATTTTCTCACCCCTGAGCGGGCGCTCATCCCTTTAACTCGCCTTCGCGCTCGCGCGGTGCTGCGTATAGTATGCCGCCGCACGGCGCAACCCGTCTTTGAGGCTGACAGACGGCGTGAAGCCAAGCTTCTCCCGCGCCCTCGTGATATCGGCCAGGGAATGTCGCACATCCCCCGGCCTCGGCTTCCCGTAGCGCGGCGCCGCGTGAACCCCGAGGATCTCCTGTATGAGACGGAGGAGATCGTTGATCGAAATGGCCTCCCCGCACGCGATATTCATAACCTCGCCGCCCGGCAGCGCCGCCTCGCAGGCGAGCAGATTCGCCTCAGCGACATTTTTCACGAAGGTGAAATCCCTGCTCTGGTTACCGTCGCCGTCAATCACCGGCTCCCCACCCCCGCAGAGCGCGTTGAAGAAATTGGGGATCACCGCCGCGTACTGCGAGCGCGGATCCTGCCGCGGGCCAAACACGTTGAAATACCTGAGGGCGACACAGCTCAGTCCGTAGAGGCGGCTGAACACCGCGCAGTAGTACTCCCCGGCAAGCTTCCCCACCGCGTAGGGTGACAGCGGGCGCGGCGCCATGTCTTCCTGTTTCGGCAGCGCCGGGCTGTCCCCGTACACCGACGACGATGAGGCACAGACGACGCGCCCCACACCCGCATCCCTCGCCGCGAGGAGCAGGTTGAGCGTCCCATCCACGTTCACCTGATGGGCCGTGAGGGGATCGTCTATCGAGCGGACGACAGAAGGGAGGGCTGCCTGATGCAACACGCAGCCGCATCCGGATACGGCCCGGGCGACGGTATCGAAGTCCCTGATGTCGCCCTCAATGAGCTCGACCGCATCGGAAAGCCCTTCCAGGTTCTCCCTCCGTCCCGTGGAGAAATTATCGAGAACCCTGACGCGCTTGCCCGCATTGAGCAGGTGATCGACGATGTTCGAGCCGATGAAGCCGGCACCACCCGTGACCAGGTAGATATCGTTGCCCATGCAATCCCTAGCTTGATGTATTAATCAACCGCTGATAGCGCGCCTACTCGCCTTTAATGTTTTCTATCCACGGATTGCGCGGATTGCAACCACAACAAAAAGTTGAAAGCATACGGTTTAAAGCGTAACTGCATCCTTTTGCTTCCAGCTTTAAACTTTAGGCTGTTTTTGCATCCGTGAAAATCAGTGTAATCCGTGGATGCTAGATGCTCACCACTTTTTTCTTCCGCAGGCCCTTCGGTACCGCGCGCGTCGCGTTACGGGTATCAACCACAAGCGACGCGTGCCGCACAATCACATCATAGTCAAAGCAGCTGTGGTCAGTGACAATCACCACGCAGTCCTGCTGCCGGAGCACCCGGGGAGAAAGCCGCGTCGAGATGAAGCGCCTGCCGCCGAGATCGAGGGTGCGGACATACGGGTCTGCATATAAAACGCGGGCGCCATTCCTCACCAGGACGCGCATGATCACGAGCGCCGGCGACTCCCTCGTGTCGCCCACATTCCGCTTGTACGCCGCGCCGAGGATCATGATCTTCGCCCCCCTCAGGCACAATCCGCGACGGTTCAACGACTCGCTGATCACCCCGCAGACGTGTTCCGGCATGCGGGCATTGATCTCCGCCGCAACCTCGATCAGGCGCGCTTCAACGTCGTACACCCGTGCCTTCCAGGAGAGGTAGATCGGATCAATGGGCAGACAGTGGCCCCCCAGGCCGGGGCCCGGGTAAAAAGGCATGAACCCGAAGGGCTTTGTCGCCGCGGCCTCGATAACCTCCCACACGTCTATGCCCATCCTCTTGCAGATGAGCGCCATTTCGTTGACCATCGCAATATTCACGCTGCGGAAGGTGTTCTCAAGAAGTTTCGCCATCTCAGCAACGCGGGTGGATGAGACGGGGTGCACCCGTTCGAGCACCTGCCCGTAGAGCAGGCAGGCGAGCGCGGTGCACCGCCTCGTCACACCTCCGATGATCTTCGTGATATTCTTCGTCGTGTGGAGGGCGTTTCCGGGATCCACGCGCTCAGGTGAAAACGCGAGGAAAAAATCGCGCCCCACCCTCCCCCCGCCCCTCTCCAGCAAGGGGAGGACCAGCTCGTCGCAGGTGCCCGGATAAGTGGTGCTCTCGAGCACAATCAGCTGCTCCCGTCCCATCCGCGTTGATATTTCCTCGACCGCGCTCATGATGTAGGAGAGATCTGGATCTTTCGTTTTCCTCAGCGGCGTCGGGACGCAGATGATGATGGCATCAGCACGCTCAAGCGTCCCGCAATCACCAGTAACCCGGAGCCTCTGCCTCCTGATCAAGGGTTCCAGCTCCTCGCCCGGCACATCCTGAACGTAGGATTTACCCTTGCGGAGCATGGCGGCCTTCGAGCGGTCAACCTCGATCCCCGTCACCGGGAAGCCTGCCTTCGCGAACTCCACGGCGAGCGGCAGGCCGACGTACCCCAATCCAATGATGGCAACCCTGGCTCTCTTCTGCTCGATTTTCCTCTGCAGTGCCATTGCTCGGGATTTGGGCTTTGGGATTCCTTTGGGATCTGGGATTTGGGATTTGCCCTGTGGGATTTTGGCTTTGGGATTCCTTTGGGATTTGGGATTTGGGATTTGGGATTTCATACTACCTTCCTATGCTCTTATAGATAAACCCCTTCTCTTCCACCTTCTCCGGATCGAAGATATTGCGCCCATCTATGATGATCGGGTGCGTCATGAGCGCCCGGATCCTGTCGAGGCTCATCTGCCTGAACTCATCCCACTCCGTCACGATCACGAGGGCATCGCTCCCGCGGGCCGCCTCGTACGGATTTTTGCAAAATTTTACGCCTGCGAGCATCTTCCGCGCGACACCCATGGCCTTCGGGTCGTACGCCTTGATCGTCGCCCCCTCCCGCTGGAGCTCCGCAATGATATCCACGGATGGCGCGCTGCGCATGTCATCAGTGTTGGGCTTGAAGGCGAGGCCGAGGATGCCGATAACCTTATCCTTCACGATCCACAGGGCCTCCTCGATCTTCTTCACGAATCTGCTGCGCTGCTCCCTGTTGATCTTCTCAACGATCTTGAGCAGCTCAAAATTGTATCCCAACTCCTCGGTGATCTTGATGAACGCGGCCACATCCTTGGGGAAGCAGGAGCCGCCATACCCGATGCCCGCGCTGAGGAACGCCCTGCCGATCCTCTTGTCCAGCCCCATCCCCTCCACCACCTTCATCACATTCGCGCCCGACATCTCGCAGATATGGGCGAGGGCGTTGGCAAATGAAATCTTCAGGGCGAGAAATGAGTTCGATGCGTGCTTGATGATCTCAGCCGATTTTATGTCCGTCACGATCACGGGCGCCTTGAGCGGAGCGTAGAGCTCCTTGAGGAGCTTCGCCGCCCGCTTTGAGGAGACGCCGATCACGATCCTGTCGGGGTGCATGGTATCGTCCACCGCTGATCCCTCCCTGAGGAACTCAGGGTTTGACGCAATATCGAAATCCACGTTCTTTCTATTGTAGCGCTTGATCGTCTCGGCGACCTTCTCGCCGGTCTTCACGGGGACGGTGCTCTTGTCAACGATGAGCCTGTAGCCATCCATGTTTTCGGCAACCGTGCGCGCGACGATTGCCACCGAGCTCAGGTCAGCGGTCCCGTCCGCCTTCGGCGGAGTGCTCACCGCAATGAAGATGATTTCCGACGACTTCACCCCCTGGGGGATACTCGTGCTGAAGGAGAGCCTTCCCGCCCTGGCGTTGCGCCGTATGATCTCGTCCAACCCGGGCTCGTAAATCGGGACATTCCCTTTCTTGAGCATCTTTACCTTTTCCACGTCGCTGTCCACACAGACCACCTTGTTCTTCATGTCCGCGAGGCACGCGCCGGTGACGAGGCCGACGTAGCCCGCGCCGATAATGCACACTTTTTTCATTCTTTCCTCCAATCCATACGCTCGTTCACGCTCAACTCATTCGTCAGGGCCGACCACCGCCAAGGACAGACGAGCTGTCCCATTCGGCCAGGCTCCTCCAGGATGCACGCTGATGCGGGGGGTCAGAAACGGACATCGAGAGGAACATTTGGATAGGCGTCAAGGTAGAGGAGCACGAAGAAGCCCACGCTGGACTTCCTTCTCCCCTTGTACCTGACGGTAAATGCCGCTTCCCATTCATGGAGATCCCTGAAGAGGGACCACTCGCCCTCCTCAAAGGTGCCGTCGGCAGTTTCGAATCTCAGGTATGTCCTCGCCGCCCAGTCGTCATTCAGCTGAAGGTTGAACTCCGTAGTCCAGAGGTTGCTGTCATTCACGAGATACCGCTGGCCAAGGGCGAGGCTCACAAGGTCGTTCCGGTACACGTAGTAATCGGTATTGAACTCATCGAGCCGGCCCCTCACGGGGTTGATGTATGTTTCGAAATCCAGTTTCTGCCAGTCTATCGGGCGGAACTCGGCGTCAATGAAGATATCATTGAAGAGCTTCTCAAAGCCGTCCGCAACCTCCGCAGATGAGTAGTGATCGTCCGCGAACGCCCGGTGGTATTGCCCATCATAGCTGCTCTTGTTCGTCAGCATATCGAGGTATATCTTGATGTCAAAGAGATTGACATCCTCGCCCTCTCCCCGCTTGGTCTGTAACGCGTTCCGCAGCTCCAGCGTGAACATGCTCGTCTCGTTAAAGAAATCATACTCGTCGAACTGGTACACCTTGTGCGGGTAACTGCGGGTCGGCCTGCTGTAGTACTGGTAGGTCAGCGTGGGCTCAAACAGGTGCCGCAGCTTGTTGATCTTGAGCGTGCTGTTGTAGTAATCCCAGACCTTCCAGAACTTCGTGTCCGCCTGTGCGCCGAGGGTGAAGAGGCCGCGCCAGACGTTCTGGTTTTCCTCTGAGCGCACCAGCTCGGAAATTTCCTGGTCCGGGACACCGTCGCCATCGGAATCAAACAAGACCCCTGTCCCCTTATAGGCCGGATCGTCCGAGGGCGCCTTCGAATAGAATGTCTCGCGCAGTCCTGCCCACGGTTTGAAGTTGAGGAACTTGAAATATTTCTTCGGATACGAGATCTCATGGTACGTGTCGATACGGAGGCTCCGGATCGGATCGGGGATCGGATAGTTGTCAATCTCCTCTTGAGTCATGTTCTCCGCTTGATCCGCGTCGAGAGGGTCGTTTGAGAATACGTAGTTGAAGTTCGTGATCGCCGAGCGGCTCTGGTAGAAGAACGGCGTCTGGCCGATCCTCTGGTTCACCGCGTCAATGCTGAACTCGGGCAGGCGCTGCACCACCGTGTAGAATTTGTTGAAGCGGGGCTCGGCCCTCAGGCTCAGCTGGTATTTCTCCGCCGCTTTGGTTATGTCGATGTAGTTCTCCCGCTGGATATCGCCCTCGTACTCTTCCCTGAAGAAGTTGTCGATAAAATCCTCGTCGCTCTGCATATTGAAGTCGATCGTCATCTTCGTGTCTTCTGAGAAATCCTGCTGGTGCGTGAAGGTCGCGCGGTAGCGATTCTTGATGTCGAAGTCGGAGTTGAGAACCCAGTCCGGATCCTTGTCGTGCGCGAAGTAGAAGACGGTCTGGCCGCTCGCGCTGGCGCTCGGCAGGTTGTGGTCCATGGTGACACCGACGCCCAGGCCGTTTTTCGTCCGGTAATCGACGTGAGGGGTGATCCGTATGTTCTTCGTCTTGTACACGTCAAACGCGGTCAGCATGAAGAAGCCCCAGTCGCTGTTGAAGCCCGGGACGAAGTTGTAGGGGGACTCGTCGTCGGTGAGCGAATACTTCGCGTAGGGGCTCCAGAAGACCGGCGTCTCGTAGAGGTACATGACCGCATTGTGGGCGACCACGCTGTCGCCGGGGTAGATGTAGATATTCTTCGCCCGCATGCTCGTGTGGGGCTTCGAGTAATCGCAGGTGGTCACGTAGCCGTTCTCAATCTGGTACTCGCTCGCCGATATCCTGCGCACGACCTTGCCGTACCCGTACCACGGCTGGACGTAGGCGTGGCAGTCGGTGATGTTCCCCTGGCCGCTCTCGAAGTTATAGCGGAGGTTCTTCCCCGTGAGGAACTGGCCCTCTTGAAAGAGACTCACATTGCCCTCGGCGTACGCGTCACTCGTATCGAGGTACACGGTGATCTTGTCAGCGGTGAGCTTGGCATCCTTGTACTTTACCACCGCGTTGCCGGTCCCTGTGACGACGTTCTGTTCACGGTCGAACTCGACGCTGTCGGCGTCTGCGACGATCGGGAGCGCCTTCCCCTCGCGCTCAGCGGTCTCTTCCTCTTTCTCAACGGGGGCGAGTTTATCAATTACCGTCCTCCCCTCCGCTGATTCCCGCTTCATCCGCTCGACCTCCTCACGCTCTTCCCTGGCGGAATACGGCGGCGCTTCGGAGGCATCGCGCTCAGCTTCAACCGCACCCTCGTCCGCCGGCTCCGCAAACTCCTCCCCGCCCTCGAGACTCTTCACCTCTCCCGCAGCAGTGTCAGTGCCTGCTTCAGCCTCCTCGGGCGCTGCGGCAGATCCTTTCGCATCCGCCCGCGCGGCCTGCACCGCCCCACGCGCAGTCCCCTTCCCTTCCCCGCCGGTGACCGCAGCTGCTGCTTCGCCAGCCTGAACAGGCCCAGGCTCGACCGCGGGCGTGCTGCTCGCCGCAGCTGCGCGCTCCCTTTCCAGAACCTCCTGGCGCTCAAGCTGCTCCGCCTCGGGATTTCTTTTGAGATCCCCCTGGGCAAAGAGCGGAGTGGTGCTCATAAGAAAGGAAGATATGAGTAAAACGAGGGCACGCGCCATCACTCCTCCCATAGCGTCTTTGTATGCAGCTCTCGTGGCCGGGGATATTGATTGCGACGAATCCTGCACATGGTATCACACACCCACTTCATGGCCAACTCTTTTTTGCTCTTTTTGATAATACTTGCTACAATATATGTCAAGCATTTATCTTCTCAAATACTCGTGCCGCGGCGCCGATTACTCCTGCGTCTTCCCCTAAAGCCGCACGCACGATCCTGACATGCCGGGCAGGAACCTGGAGCGCTCTCTGGCGGACGATCCGGCGCGCGGGATTCAGCAACAGGTTCCCCGCGTTGGCGATGCCTCCGCCGACAACAATCACATCGGGATTGAGAAGGTTCACGATGCCTACCATGCACAAGCCGAGGTAGTAACCCGCCTTCTCCCATGCGGCCTTCGCCGCCGCATCCCCTCTCCTGGCCGCATCGGCAATGGCGATCGGCGTCAGCTCTCTCTGACGCGCGAGCATGCTCCGCTTCCCCCTCATGGCGATCCGGGCGAGACGTACAAGTCCCTCCCTCCCGATATACCGCTCGAGGCAGCCCCGGTTTCCACAGATGCAGGGCAACCCCTCAGGCTCTACCTGGATATGCCCCAACTCCCCCGCGCTCATGGACTCTCCGCGGTAGAGCTCGCCCTCAAACAACAGCCCGCCCCCCACCCCCGTTCCGACAGTGAGGCAGCACACGTTTCGCGCGCCGCGGGCGGCGCCATACCTCGATTCGGCGACTGCCATCATGTTCACGTCATTGTCCAGGATGCAGGGCAGCCGCAGCGATTCCTCCATGAAGGCCTTGAGCGGCACGGTCTTCCACAGGGGGAGATTTGGAGAGACGTGTACGACGCCCCTTGCCACGTCAATACAGCCCGCGCATCCGACGCCGACGCCGCGAATGGTGTTCTTGTCGCCCAGCCCCGTCGCGGCAGCGGCAATATTTTTGAGGAGCCTCCTCCACGGCAACCGCGGGTCACAGGGGGTGGAAGCCCGCGTGATGATTCTCGCATGGCGGTTCACCAGCGCGAGCTTGGCTGACGATCCGCCGATATCAACCCCGATAGCGTAGGGTTTCATACCATTTCCTTTCTTGATCACACATGCCGATTAATAAAGAAACTCGAAACTCGAAACCCGAAACAAACCCAAAACACAAAACTGATAAATCATATTCGCTTGTTTGGGATTTCGAGTTTTGGATTTGTTTAGAGTTTAGTATTTAGAGTTTCTATCCATACCTAATCCTCGGGTCGAGGTACGCGTAGGCGATGTCAACCATGAGATTAAACACAAGGAGCATCACGCAGTAGATGAGCGCCACGCCGAGGGCAACGGTGTGATCGCGGTTGAAGGCGCTGTTGACAAAGAAACGCCCCAGCCCCGGCAGGTTGAAGATCTTCTCCACCACCACCGAGCCGGTGAGGATCTGCGCGCTCGCCGGCCCGAGGAAGGTCACCACGGGAAGAATCGCGACCTTGAGGGCATGTTTGTAGATCACCGCAGCCTCCCCGACGCCCCTGGCGCGGGCGGCCCTGATAAACGGCTGGTTTAGGACATCGAGCATGCCCGCTCTCATGAGCCTCGCGATATACGCCGTGAAGGGCGCGGCGAGCGTGATCACCGGCATGACCAGGTGCGCGGGACCTCCCCACTGCGCCACGGGGAGGAGCCGGAGCACAAACACGAACACAATGATGAGCAGCGGGCCGATGACGAAGGTGGGGATGGAGATGCCCGCGAGGGCAACCAGCATGACGGCGTAATCAATCAGGCCGTTCTGATGCACCGCGGCGATCGTGCCGAAGAGGATCCCCAGGAAGAGCGCGAGGCAGAGGGCAAGCCCCCCGAGCGCGAGCGAGTACGGGAGCGCCTGCCAGATGATTTCATTGACGCTCCTCCCCTGAAGCTTGAGCGAAGGGCCGAGGTCGAGGCGGACGAGCCCCCACATATAGCGGAGGCACTGCCGGTGCAGCGGTTCATCGTAGTGATATTTCGCCTTCACATTCTTTTCAATGCTCGGGGGGAGCTTCCGCTCAGCGTCGAACGGCCCGCCCGGCGCCGCGCGCATAAGGAGGAAGGCGAGCGTCGCGACAATCCACAGCGTCGGAATCATCCAGAGTAGGCGCCTGATGATATATGCAATCATCTTATCTCCATCGTCGCGAAAGGGAGAAAGGGCGAATCGGCGAATCGGCGATGAAAAAGGCAATCGCCGATTCTCCGCCTCGCCGTCTCGCCGGCTCAGCGTTACGACTACCGTATGTAGATATACTTCAACGGGTGCTCGTCCAGCGGATTGGGATAGATGCCGCCGATCCGGTTAGCGTCGTAGAGGTTGATAGAGACATAGAAGTAGATCGGCATGATCGGCATTTCTTCAACCACGAGAATCCTCTCCGCCTCACGGAAGATCTCCATGCGCCTCTGCGGATTCCGCTCTCTCCCTGCCGCCGCAATCAGCTCGTCATAGCGGCCGCTGCCCCACCCGGTGCGGTTATTCCCGCCGCCGGTGATGAACATGTCGAGGAACGTGTTGGGATCGGGATAATCCGCCACCCATCCCGCTCGCGAGATAAAGTAATCCAGCTTGCTCTCGGTGTTCAAATAGGTTCCCCACTCCTGATTGTCCAGTTCGGCGTGGATGCCGAGATTCTCCTTCCAGATTGCCTGCATCTCAATGGCGATCTGCTTGTGGGCCTCGCTCGTGTTGAACAGGATGCTCACGCTCGGGAATCCCTTCCCGCCCGGGTAACCCGCCTCCGCGAGGAGCCTGCGCGCCTCCCCGGGATTATAGGCGGGCCCATCCGTGCCGCGATAGTGCGGCATTCCCGGCGGGACAAGCGTCGTCGCCGGAAGCTGCCCTGCGCGTAGAATCTTGTCCACGATCCGCTGCTTGTCGGCGGCGAGGTTGAGCGCCTTCCGCACGCGCACATCGCTGAGGGGCGGCCGGGTCACGTTGAACCGATAAAAGTACGTGACGAGGATTGTGGTTGTGTGAAAATCCGGCCGCGTCTTGAGTAGATCGATCAAGTGGAGCGGGATTCCCGCCCCGTCAACCCAATCAGCCTCGCCCGATGCGTACATGTTGAACGCCGTGCTCTCGTTTTCGGTGGGCAGCGCGTCAACCACTCCCAGCTTCACATTGTCTCTATCCCAGTAGAGAGGACTTTTAATCAGACGAATCCGCACACTCGGCATCCACTCTTTCAGAATATAGGGGCCGTTGCTCACAATATTCCCCGGCCTCGTCCAGAGGTCTCCGTAGTGCTCCACGCACGAGCGCTTGACTGGAAAGAGCGTGTAGAATGAGGTGAGGTAGAGGAAGAACGGAGTCGGCTGTTTGAGCTCAACCTCGATCGTCCTCTCGTCCAGAACCCTCACTCCCACTCGAGAAAAATCTTTGAGCTTCCCCGAGTTGAACTCCTCGGCGCCCCTGATATAGAAGAGCTGGTAGGCATAGTATGCCGCGCCCATCGCGGGGTCGAGCGCCCGCTTCCAGGAGTAGAGGAAGTCGTCAGCCGTTACCGGGGTCCCGTCACTCCAGACGCAGTCGCGCAGGTGGAAGGTGTAACGCATGCCATCATCCGATAGCTCCCATGATTTCGCCACGCCGGGCACTATATCCGTGCCGGTGGGACTCCGTGCCGTGAGCCCCTCGAAAATGGCACTCGCGATCCGGTGCTCCGGCTGCCCCGTCATGAGGGCGGGATCGAGGGTCTGCACATCGGCGCCGTTCTCGAAGGTATAGTCGGCCCGTGGCTCCTTTGTCCCACAGCCCGGCGTTGCGAGTGCGGCGAGGAGTGCCCATACATATACAATTGATCGATACATAATCCCTATCCCTTACGCAGTCTGAACCGGCGAGTGGGCGAATCGGGGAGCCGGCGATTATGGCTCTTTCGCCGTTTCGCCCATTCTCCGTCTCGCCGTTTCGTTAATCATACAGCCAGCATGCCACCGCATGGCCCACGGCAACCTCTTTCAAAAAAGGCTCCTCTTTGTCACAGACAGGCATTCGGTGGGGGCAACGGGGATGGAATCTACAGCCGGGCGGCGGCGCGACCGCCGAAGGCACCTCGCCCTTGATCTTTCCCCTCACCCGCTCAACCGTCTGGCCGATTTCAGGGACGGCCGCGAGCAGCGCCTGCGTGTAGGGGTGGAGCGGATCGCGGTAGAGCGCGTCCCTGTCCGTCCCCTCGATGAGCTTGCCCAGATACATGACCGCCACGCGGTCGGAGATGTGCTCAATGATGCGGAGGTCATGTGAGATGAAAAGATAGGCCAGCCCCATCTCTTCCTGGAGCTTCTCGAGCAGGTTGATGATCTGCGCCTGGATCGAGACGTCGAGCGCGGACACCGGCTCATCGCACACGAGCAGCTCCGGCTTGAGGGCGAGCGACCGGGCGATTCCAATCCTCTGCCGCTGCCCACCACTGAACTCATGGGGATAGCAGTTGAACGAGCGCGAAGGCAAGCCAACCCGCTCGAGGAGGGCCGCAACGGCCTCTTGGAGCTCACGCCCCCTGGCAATTCCATGAACCCGGAGCGGCTCGCCCACGCTCCCCCCCACCGTCATCCGCGGATCCAGCGATGATATCGGGTCCTGGAAGATGATCTGCATCCGGCGGCGTGCGCGACGGAGATCATCTTTCCCCATGTCTCTCACTGAAATCCCCTGAAAAAAAATGGCGCCCTCCGTCGCCTCGGTTAGCCTCAGCACCGTTTTGCCCACGGTGGTCTTCCCGCAGCCGCTCTCGCCCACCAATCCCAGCGTCTCTCCCCTGTCGAGCGCGAATGAGATATCATCCACCGCGCGGACCCATCCCCGCACCCGCGAAAACACGCCGCGGTAGACGGGGTAGTACTTCTTCAGATTTGAAACCTGTAACAGCATAATTCTCTCATCGCAGTGACCCGCCGCTCGCGTTTCTTCTTCCGGGGCTCGTCGTTCGCACTCCTCTGCACCCGCCACGAGTCACGGATCACTGTCCTTACTCACCTCGAGCATGCGCTCGAGGGACCTGGCGGCCCGGCCGCGGATCTCTTCGCTGACCGCGACCTGATGCTCCATTCGTTCCAGCGCCATGGCGACCGAATCGAGCGTGGTCATCTTCATGTTGGGGCAGAGCAACCGTCGGGAGGCGAGATAAAAACGCTTCCCCGGGTTCTCCTGTTTAAGCCGATGCAGGATCCCCGCCTCCGTAACGATGATGAACTCGCGCGCTTTCGACTCCCGCGCATAGGGGGACATCCCGGACGTGCTGCTGACATGATCGGCGCAGCGCACGACCTCCGGAACGCACTCGGGATGGGCGACAACCTTGGCCCTGGGGTGCTGCCTCCGAGCCTCGATGATCTCCTCGGGTGTGACCCACGCGTGGGTCGCGCAGTACCCCTTCCAGATAATCAGTCTCTTCAGCGTCCTCGCCTGCACGTAGGCCCCGAGGTTCATGTCGGGGCCGAAGAGCGCCTCATCCGATGTCAGTGAATCAACGACGCTGACGGCGTTCCCCGATGTGCAGCAGATATCGCTCTCCGCCTTGACCTCCGCGCTGGAATTGATGTAGGTGACGACCGGCCTCCCCGGGTACGCCCGCTTCCAGTCACGGAGCTGTTGCACGCCGAGCATGTCAGCGAGCGGGCAACCGGCCTCTCGCACCGGGAGGAGGACTATCTTTTCGGGGTTGAGTATCGAAGCACTCTCGGCCATGAAGTAGACACCGCAAAAAACGATCACTCGGGCGCGGGTGGCGGCGGCCTCCCTGCTGAGGCCGAGCGAATCGCCGACATAATCAGCGATCTCCTGCACCTCCCCGCGCTGGTAATTATGGGCGAGGATGATCGCCCGGCGCGCTTTTCTGAGATTGTCGATGTGTGCCACAAGTTCACAATGCGACTTCATAGTAAAGACCGCCGGCGTGCCATCACGCCCGACAAACCGTTGATGGTTGAGTGTTATGGGTTGAGGGCAAAAACGCAGGTATCATCCTCAGCCACTCGAGGTCAGGGTTCAACAAGGATGTTATCAATGAGGCGGGCCTTCCCCACCCGTGCGGCGACGGCAATGAGGGTGCGCGTATCGATCACCTTCACAGGCTCGAGCGTCTCCGGAGCAACGACCTCGACATACTCGACCATAACAAGGGGGGCGTGTGCAATACTGGCCTTCACCGCGTCAATGATCCTACGCGCGTCCCGCACACCTGACTTCACCAGCTCCTCCGCCTTCCGGAGCGAGGCGTAGAGCACGGCGGCTTCTTTCTTTTCGCGGGCGGTGAGGTATTTATTTCTCGAGCTGCAGGCGAGTCCGCTCTTCTCCCGTATCGTCGGTATCACGACAATATGCACCGGATAGTTGAGATCCTCGACCATTTTCCTTATGATCGCGACCTGCTGGGCGTCTTTCTGGCCGAACACCGCTGTGTGCGGGCGCACAATATTGAACAGTTTCGCGACAACTGTGGCAACCCCCCTGAAATGTCCGGGCCGGAACTGGCCGCACAGCTTCTTTGAGAGCCTCTCCTCGCCGACGAAGGTGGAGTAGCCCACCGGATAGAGCTCATCGCTGCTCGGAGCGAACACGACGTTGACCCTGCGCTGCCGCGCGATCGAGAGATCGTTCTTCATATCCCGTGGATATGAAGCGAAGTCCTCTCCCCTGCCGAACTGGAGGGGATTGACGAAGACGCTCACGACAAGCCTGTCGCAGAGCTTTCGTGCCGCTCCGATGAGGATCGAGTGACCGTCATGGAAATACCCCATGGTGGGCACCAGGCCGATCTTGCGCCCCTTCCTGTAGTTGTGCTTCACGTACTTCTGCATCTCTTTGACGGTGGTGATGATTTTCATCTATCATTTCCTCGCGGTGAACGAATCGCCGCACGGGCAAAACAGCGAAAAAACTATAATCGCCGTTTCTCCGTTTCGCCCTCTCGCCGTTTCATCTGTGTCAGGGTCACTGATACGAGTGCTCGCTATTCGGATAGCTGCCTGAACGCACCTCTGCCGCGTACCTCGCAACGCCCTCGCGCATCGCCGTGCCCAGATCCGCATAGACCTTCACAAAGCGCGCCCTGCGCCCCTCGTACATCCCGACGATATCGTTGAACACAAGAATCTGACCGTCGCAGGCCGGCCCTGCGCCGATTCCGATCGTCGGTACGTCCACCGATTCGGTTACCCTCGCCGCGAGGGCCGCGGGCATGCACTCCAGCACGAGGGCGAATATCCCCCTGCCCTGGAGGTCACACGCATCGTCCACGAGCTTCTGAGCGGCCTCGTCGCTCCTGCCCTGCACTTTGTAGCCACCGAGCACCAGCACGTCCTGCGGCGTCAACCCTATGTGGCCGAGGACGGGGACCCCCGCGCGCACGACTGCTTCCACGTGCGCTCCGATCTCCGCTCCCCCCTCCAGCTTGACGGCCTCCGCGCCCGCCTCCTTGACGAATCTCCCCGCATTGCGCACGGTCTCTTCAATGCTCACGCCCGTCGACATGAATGGCATATCGGCGACAAGGATCGCCCTGCGGTTGCCGCGCGAAACGGCGCGGGTGTGGTGAATCATCTCTTCCATTGTCACGGGGAGCGTCGTCTGATAGCCCAGGACCACCATCCCGAGCGAGTCGCCCACCAGTATCATATCAACGCCCGTTTCGTTGAGGACGCGCGACGTGTAGTAATCATAGGCGGTGAGGGCCACAATCTTCTCACCTCGCTTTTTCATCTCTCTGAGCACCACGGTCGTTACCTTGTCAACGCTCATGGAACGGTCCTTTCCTGAAAACCTTGTGCGTGTCGGTGAGCCTCCTCACCAGTTCTTCCACGGTACCGCCCGCGCCAGGGCACACAATATCCTTTGAGATCTCAGCGAGAGGATCGAGGACGAAACGCCGCCCGGGCAACCGCGGGTGAGGCACCGTCAGCAGATCGCTCCGGATGACGCGGGCGCCGAAAAGCAGAATATCCAGGTCAATGATCCTGGGGGCGTTGCGCGCTCCCCTCGTCCTCCCCATAGCCGCTTCTATCCCCTGGAGCTCCCTGAACAGCTCGTCGGGGACCAGGGCGGTTTCAACCTCCTGTACGGCGTTGAAATACCATGGTTGCGGCTCGCCGCCGACGGGTTCCGTGTAGTAGAGTGAGGAAGCCCTGCGCAGCTCAATGCCCCTGATCCTGCCCATGCGGGATGCGGCCTCGCGCAGGTTTTTCTCCCTGTCGCCGAGGTTAGATCCTATACTGATGTAGGCTGTCTCAATCATAAAGCGCTTTTATCTCACAGCTCTCCCTCCCCCCTTGCGGGGGAGGATCGAGGTGGGGGGTATTCTATTCCAGATTGCCTGCTTTACACCCTCGATATTGCTTAAAACTTCGTTATCCAAAAAACGAATTATATTAAACCCTTACTTTTAAACCATTCAGTCCGATGTGCATCATAGGTAACGCGCTTGGCGTGTTGTCCACCGTCTAATTCTATTATGAGCCTCTTATCAAAGGAAACGAAGTCGACAATATAATAACCTGTCGGCTGTTGTCTCCGAAACTTAAATCCAGCCATCTGCCGGAGACGAAGATGTCTCCAAAGCGCACGTTCGGCATCCGTGAGATTTTTTCTTAAGCGTCTAGCCCTGTCTCTTATGTTATTCCCCATTCTCACCTTCCCCACAAAGGGGTGAAGGGAAATATCCATTCCCCGAGGGAATGCTCTTTCTGATCTGCTGCATATTACAGCAATGGCAACATTATCATTTGATAATCGGGTACTGACATAATCTTCATCCCCACCCTGCCCTCCCCCCTCAAAGGGGGAGGGGATAATTGCTTTACCGGTTCTCTATCTTCCCGATCCTCTCCACTGCCTCGCGCAGGCGGTCCTCGTTGACCGTGAGCGTCATGCGGACGTATCCCTCACCGCTGGGGCCGAGGCCGTTGCCCGGGGTTACCACGATGCCGGCCTTCTGGAGGAGCATTCTGGCGACTCCCTCCGAGGTGAAACCGGAAGGCACATGCGCCCAGACGTAAAAGGTCGCCTTCGGCCTGGCGACATTCCAGCCGAGCGCCCTGAGGCCATCCACGAGGATATCCCTGCGGCGCTGGTAGATCTCCAGATATTCTGTGAGGAAATCCTGCGGCCCCCTCAGTGCGGCCACCCCCGCGAGTTGAATAGCCTGAAAAATACCCGAATCGAGATTCGACTTGATCTTACCGAGCCCCGCAATAATTTCCGCACGCCCGACGGCGAAACCGACCCTCCAGCCGGTCATGCTGTATGTCTTGGAGAGCGAATGGAATTCGATCCCAACCTCTTTTGCGCCCTCCACCTCGAGGAAACTGGGAGACCTCAAGCCGTCAAAGGCGAGCTCCGTGTACGCCGCGTCGTGGCAGATGATCACGCCGTGCCGGCGCGCAAACTCGACCACGGAGGTGAAAAATTCTTTCCCGCACACTGCGGCAGTAGGGTTGTTCGGATAGTTGATGAACATGAGCGTGGATGCGCGACAGATATCGCGTGGAATCCGATCGAGATCAGGGAGGAAACCGTGCTCCTCCTTGAGCGGCATGTAGCGCGGCTCGCCCCCGGCGAGTATCGTCGTCGCCTGGTAGACCGGGTATCCGGGATCAGGAACGAGCACCGCATCGCCCGGATTCACGAATGCGAAGGGGATATGACCGATCCCCTCTTTGGAGCCGATGAGGGGCAGCACCTCCGTCGCGGGATCGAGCGCCACGCCAAACCGGTGCGCGTACCACTCCGCAATCGCCTGCCTCAGAACCGGCATTCCGAGGTCAAGCGCGTACCGGTGGTTTTCGGGATCGAGCGCCGCCCGGTGGAGAGCGTCAACAATGTGCGGCGGCGTGGGGAGGTCGGGATCGCCCACACCGAGGTCTATGACATCCCGGCCCGCCCGGATCAGCTCCCGCTTCACCCTGTCTATTTCAGCGAATAGATAGGGGGGGAGTTTTTTCAACCGCTCGGCCAGCTCAATTTTGATCCTCTTTTCTGAATTCAAATCCTACCTCTTTCTAACCGCGGATTGTACGGATTAAACTCACTGGCAATTCAGCTGGCCGATTTGAAGTAATCCTCGCAGATTATCCTTCTCCATTCCAAGCTCTCCTTGCAGAAATTAACAAGCAATCCAACTTTTTTACCGGTGGCTTTCAAGTAATTGAAAACCTGAGCTTCATCAATTCCGGTGAGTTCAGAAGTGGCTTTTGTTTCGACAATTATCCTATCCTCAACTATTAAGTCGGCCCGGTACATTTGGTTTAAAACAACGTCCTTATAAGAAATCCTGAGCTCTTTCTGCTTGGCAAAGTCGAGTCCCCTTCTCTCAAGCTCGATGCACAGTGCTTCTTCATACACCGCTTCCAAGAACCCGGGGCCGAGAATCCTGTGAACTTCAATAGCAGCCCCAATGATCTTCTCTGTGATATCAGCATAGAGAAGAATTTTTCCCATATAATCCGCTTAATCCGCACAATCCGCGGTTACTTCCATTTTGCGTCAAATAAAACATTCGCCATGTCATACAATCCGGGAGGTTTTCCCACGATCCACTTCGCGGCACGCAGCGCACCGCGGGCAAACGCATCCCTCGAATGCGCTCGGTGGACGAGCTCCAGGCGTTCGCCGAGAGAGGCAAAGCTCACCGTGTGCTCGCCGACGACATCCCCCTGCCGGACCGCGTGGATCCCGATCTGTCCCCTCGGGCGCTCGCCTGTTTCGCCTGACCTGCCGTGGCACGCGAGCTCGCCGAGGTCTTTCCCCAGCGCATCCGCGACCGCCGCTGCCAGGCGCTTCGCCGTTCCGCTCGGGGCATCCTTTTTGAACCGGTGGTGCACCTCGACAATTTCCACGTCGTACTCCTCCCCGAGCGACCGCGCCACTTCAGCAGCGATCCTGAACAGCAGGTTCACCCCCAGGCTCATGTTCGGCGCGACGAGGCACGCGACCGTTCGCGAGGCGTTCTCTATCGCCTGCATCTCGCGCCCCCCCAACCCAGTGGTGCCTATGACAACCGGCTTCTTGAGAGCGCTCGCGGTTGCCGCATTCCGTGCGCTCGCCTCGTGCTGGGAGAAATCAACAACCACATCACCCGCAGATGCGGCGGCGGTGAGATCCGCGGTCACGGGGACACCGAGCCTCCCGGCGCCCGCGACCTCACCGGCATCCCTGCCCAGGCAGGGGTGCCCCTCCCGCTCGATCGCGCCCGCGAGGGTGATCTCCCCATCCTCGGCCGCGCACGCGATGATTCTTCTGCCCATCCGGCCGCACGCGCCGCACACGATCATCTTTATCATCGTTACCCCCTTGATAACTAATGACTTTAGAACAAGTTAAAAGTTAAAACACAAAACTCAAAACTACAATTCAAAACGTAAAACCTTCACGTGCTTTTTAGTTTTGATTTTGGTTTTGCCTTTTTACTTTTGACTTTTTACTTTCTATACCAGCTTATAATCCTTGAGAATCCTCTCCAGCCTCGACCGGTTCTCATCGCTCATCTGGCAGAGGGGGAGGCGATACTCCTCCTTGATCTTCCCCATCATGGCGAGTGCCGCCTTCACCGGGATTGGATTCGTCTCAACGAAGAGGATCCTGCTCATCTGGTAGAGCTCATAGTGGAGCGTCCGCGCCCCCTTGATATCCTTCTCGGAAAAGCCGGACACCATCTCCGCAACGGGGCCCGGCAGGATATTGGCTACCACGGAGACCACACCCTTGCCGCCGAGGGCCATGATCGGAAAGGTGAGGCTGTCGTCGCCGGAGAGCACGGCGATGTCACACTGTGAAATAATCTGGCTCACCTGCTCGAGGCTCCCGCTCGCCTCTTTGATGGCGACAATGTTCGGGAGCTTGGCAAGCGACGCCACCGTTTCGGGGGCTATGGAGATCCCCGTCCTCCCCGGGACATTATAGATGACTATCGGGATATCCACTTCTTTCGCGAGATGCTCGTAGTGATACTGGAGGCCCCTCTGCGTGGGTTTGTTGTAATACGGGGTGATCACGAGGGCGCCGTCCGCGCCCGCTTCCTTCGCGTGCCCCGTCAATCTGAGTGCTTCGCGGGTGCAGTTGGAGCCGCTGCCCGCGATCACGGGAACTCTCCCGGCGACCTTCCCGACGACAAACTCCACCACCTGGTCGTGCTCCTCGTGCGAGAGCGTCGCGGACTCTCCCGTAGTTCCGCACGGGAGGATGCCATTCGTTCCGCTGCGTATCTGGAACTCGATGAGTTCCGCGAGGGCCTCATAGTCAACCGCTCCTTTTTTGAACGGCGTCACCAGTGCCACGATTGATCCCGTGAACATATTGCACCCCCCCCTTTTAATTCTCTTTTAACCGCGGATTGGGCGGATTATGCGGATTAAAATATATCCTTAGTTATTTTGGCTCAACCCGGAATTTTGTGAATAATGCCCACTTCTCATAATGCATAACAGATTACTCTGGAACAAGATACTACTAGTCAGATCTCTACATATACCCTCTCCCCCTGGAGGGAGAGGGCAGGGTGAGGGGGTTTCTATAAAAACCCGTTTCTCACCCCCACCTTTCCTCCCCCTTCACAGGGGAAGGGATGTGCCGCATGCTCTTGGGCTCACAAAATTCTGGGTTAAGCCGTTATTTTATCTTATCCGTGCAATCCGTGTAATCCGCGGTTAATTTTTCTGTTTTATTCGTGTGTGAGTCGTTCGACTTCGATCTCACCGCAGAACACTTCGTCGGCAGGGCCGCTCATGAACACATGGTCGTCCGCAGCCCACCTGACCGTGATCTCTCCGCCACGGAGCCTCACGGTCACATCCCGCTGCGTCTTCGCGTTCAGGCAGCTCGCCACCGTCGCCGCGCAGGCCCCCGTTCCGCAGGCCATGGTCTCACCCGCGCCGCGCTCCCAGACCCGCATCGATATCAGCGCGGGCGAAAGGACCTTGACGAACTCCACGTTCACCCGCCGCGGGAAAAGCGAATCGGTTTCAATCTTGGGCCCGATATTCTCAACGGGACATCGCTCGAGATTTTCAACGTAGATCACGCAGTGCGGGTTCCCCATCGACACGCAGGTGATCCGCTGCCTACTCCCCCCCACCGTGACCTCGCGGTCTATGACGCGCCCCGAGAGGCGGACAGGGATCTCCTTCCCCTCCAGCACGGGGCACCCCATGTCAACCGTCACCAGGTCGCCTTCCACGCGAGGCCTGATGATGCCCGCGAGGGTCTCTATTGCCTGTCCGTCTTCCCCCGAGAAACCGCGGGATGCCAGGTACCGGGCGAGGCAGCGGATGCCGTTTCCACACATCTCCACCTCGCCCCCGTCCGCGTTGAATACCCTCATCCGGCAGTCAGCCTTTTTCGAGGGCACGAGCACGAGGAGCTGGTCAGCGCCGATGCCTTTTCGCCTGTCGCAGAGTATCCGGATCAATTCAGAATGTATGGGAACCTGATCTCTCATGCAGTCTATGAGTATGAAATCATTTCCGAGTGCCTGCATCTTGACAAATGGTATTTTCATTTTAGTTTAATCACAGATGAACACAGATACACACAGATAAAAAATTTTACTTTGTTTTTAACCACTGAAGTCACTGAAAAATTTTATTCTTTTTCAGTGTATTCAGCGCCCTCAGTGGTTATTCCCGACAATTTATACGCTTTCTTCGTGTCCTCCGTGCCCCTGCCTGCCGGCAGGCAGGTCCGTGGTGATAATATATTCAATCGCCTCACCGGAGAAACCGGGGGATCCGCTCGCCCCGCGTGAGATCGCGACAGCATTCCCGCTCCCTGATGAGCGCACACTCGCGCCCGTGGACGAGCACTTCCGCCGCGCGCGGCCTGGAATTATAGTTGGACGACATCGAAAAACCGTATGCCCCCGCACCCATGACGGCGAAGATGTCCCCCGGGCGGGGCTCCGGCATCGTTCTGTCCTTGCCGAGAAAATCCCCCGATTCGCACACCGGCCCCACGATATCGGCCATTACCCTCCCGCGCGTGCTCTTCCGGAGCGGCAGGATTTCGTGGTACGCGCCGTACAGGCTCGGCCGGATGAGGTCGTTCATGCCGGCATCTACAATGACGAAATTTTTCACCGTCCCCCTCTTGAGATACAGCACTCTCGTGAGCAGGACCCCCGCATTCCCGACGATAAATCGACCGGGCTCCAGGATGAGGTGCAGGCCAAGCCCCCTGACCTCAGGGAGGACCGCCGCCGCGAACTTCTTCGCGGTCGCGGGGGTTTCTCCACGGTACACGATCCCCAGCCCACCGCCGATATCGAAGAACCGCAGCGGCACGCCCATCCCCTGCAGCTGCTGCACGAGCGGCCGCACCTTCCGTATCGCCTTTACGTAGGGACCCGTCTCGGTGATCTGCGACCCGATGTGCGTCTGGACCGCGATGGGGATAACGTGCTTCATACCCATTGCCTTCTCATAGGCCGCACGCGCCTGTTCGAGGTCCAGGCCGAATTTATTCTCCGCCCTACCGGTCGTTATGTAGCGATGCGTGTGCGGGTCAACATCCGGATTGATGCGCAACGCCACGCTCGCGATCTTCCCGAGGCGCTTCGCAACCCGCTCGATCGCGTTGAGCTCGCCCAGCGACTCAACGGTGAGGAACAGAATCCCCCTCTCCAGCGCCCGGGCAATCTCCTCCTCGGTTTTGCCCGCCCCCGCGAACACGATTGTTCGAGGGTCCGCTCCCGCCATGAGCACCCGCGTGAGCTCTCCCCCCGACACCACGTCAAAACCCGCTCCGGCGCGCGAGAGCGCCCGGCAGATCGCGATATTGGAATTTGATTTAACCGAGTAGCAGATGAGGTGCGGGATGGATTCGAATGCGCCGTCGAGGCGCTGGTAGTGCCCCATCAGGGTCGCGTGGCTGTACACGTAGAGGGGGGTCCCGAACTCCCGCGCGATCCTGTCAAGGGGAGCATCCTCGCAGAAGAGCCGGCTGTTGCGGTACGTAAAATCATGCATTGCGCATCCCCAGTTTTTTCTTCCACATCCGTAGCGCCTTCGAAACCTCAGCCGGAGCGGTTGAACCATCCGACTTCTTCCGCGTCACGCCGGTTCCTGGGCAGAGCAGCTCGAGCGCGCCCCTGTCAAAAAGGGCGGAGCAGGAGCGGAGCTCGGTGAGGGTCAGCGCCTCGAGCCGCTTCCCCCTGTGGATACACTCTGCCACCAGCTTCCCGATGAGGCGGTGGGCCTCGCGGAACGGGCACCCTTTCGTGACAAGGTACTCGGCGAGGTCCGTCGCCTGGCTGAAGTCGCCCTCCAGCGATCGCCGGATCTCAGCGCGGCGGAACCTGATCCTCTCCCACAGCCCCGCCATGATCGCGAGGCATCCCCTGAGCGTCCCCGCGGCGTCGAAGAGCGGCTCCTTGTCCTCCTGCATGTCCCTGTTGTAGGAGAGCGGCAGCCCCTTCATCACGGTGAGGAGCGACACGAGCGAACCGAAGAGCCTCCCGCTCTTCCCGCGCACGAGCTCCGCGACATCGGGATTCACCTTCTGCGGCATAAGTGATGAACCGCTGCAGTACGATAGATCGATCTCAATAAAGGCGAACTCCCTGCTCGCCCACCGCACAATCTCTTCCGCCATCCGCGAGAGGTGGACGCCGATGATGGCCCCCGCCGCCAGGAACTCGAGCGCAAAATCCCTGTCGCTCACCGCGTCAATGCTGTTCGTGCAGAGAGAGTTAAAACCGAGGAGTTTCGCAACATACTTCCTGTCAATCGGCAGGCTCGTGCCCGCGAGCGCGCCGGCGCCGAGCGGCATCATGTTGACGCGCTCCCGGCAATCCAGGAGCCTGCCCGCGTCCCGCTGGAGCATCTCCACGTAGGCGAGCAGGTGGTGCGCGGCGATCACCGGCTGCGCGTGCTGGAGGTGCGTGAAGCCCGGCATGACGACATCTTTGTTCTCCCATGCGACATTCACGATATTCTTCTGGAGCAGCCTGATGCATGCGAGGATCGCGCCTATCTCGTCCCTGAGGAAGAGCCTCAGGTCAAGCGCCACCTGGTCATTCCTGCTCCGCGCGGTGTGGAGCTTGTCCGCGACCGGCCCGATGAGCTTTTTGAGTCTCGTTTCCACCGCCATGTGGATATCCTCATGCTCAGTCCCCGGTTTAAAGCTTCCTCTCCTGATCTCACCTCTCACCTTCTTCAAACCAGCGCTGATCTTCTTGCACTCTGCCGCTGAGATCAATCCCTGCCGCTGAAGCATCTCGACATGCGCGAGGCTCCCCCTGATATCATGCTCGAACAATTTTTGGTCAAAACCGATGGAGGCCGTGAACCGCTCCACCTCCGGCGCCATCTCCTTATCGAATCTCCCCGCCCAGAGTTTTTGGGTCATTTCTTGCCCTTTCCTAGTAAAACTAATGCATCCAACTTCTCACCTTCTTCTCACCTTAAAATGCGAGGCTATACTGATTCTATTTACCGTATTGTCTTTACCAAATACCACTCTCACTGTTCTTTCCTGTCTTCCCTGCTTTCTATAGTATGTCCATGAATTATCACGAGGCGCGTTATCGGGAACTCCCAATTTTGCTTGCACAGCCTTTGCCGTGTCTCCGATATAAATTCCCTCGACCTCCCCCCGGTATCTCTTTGTGACAGCGATTTCAAAAATTACATTCCTTATCAAGAAGAATGAAAGTCCCTTTTGATCGTAATACCAATATTCATTTCGAGTTCGGGGGTCATCGCGGAAACCAGGCCGTGGTTGATTTTTTGCGATCCGATCAGGGTTGCCATATACGCTTCGCGCCTGTGCAGATCGATCACCCAGGGATACCTTCAACCCTTCCGATGACTTGTCCTCTTTTACCCCTGCTTCAAGAAGACTCACGATCAGGCATAGAGAGAGCCAACCAAGAACTGCTCCAGCCGCTACGGGATACCTCATGGGCACATCTCTCACAACATGCTCCCGCTCAACGCAATTTGGTCGTCGCAGCGTCTCCGCTGGAAAAACAAACACACTATCTGCTTACTACTTAGCGCTTACTGCTTACCGCTATTTTTAAGCATCGCCTGTATCCTCAGCCTCAACGCGTTGAGCCGTATGAAGCCGGTCGCATCTCCCTGATTATACACCCTGCTGGCCTCGAAGGTGGCGTGCTCGTGGCTGTAGAGCGATTCGGGCGAGCTCCGTCCGACCACGATGCAGTTGCCCTTGTAGAGCTTCAGCCTGACGCGCCCGGTCACGTTGGCCTGGCTCTCCTCGATCGCGGCTGTGAGCATCCGCATCTCCGGCGAATACCAGAACCCATTGTAAATCAGCGATGCGAAGTACGGGATGAGCGAGTCTCGCAGGTGCATCACCTCGCGGTCCATGGTGATCGATTCGATCGCGCGATGGGCGACATGGAGGATCGTCCCGCCCGGCGTCTCATAAACGCCGCGGCACTTGATGCCGACGAAGCGGTTCTCAACGATATCCACCCTCCCGATCCCATTCCTGCCACCGAGCCCGTTGAGATGGGCGAGCAGTTTCGCGGGGGTCATCTTCTTCCCGTCAACGGACACCGGGACGCCGCGCGCGAATCCTATCTCGACGTACGTCGGCTTGCCGGGAGCCCGCTCCGGCGAAACGCTGAGCACAAACATCCGCTCATCCGGCTCCCGGTCCGGGTCCTCGAGAATTCCTCCCTCGAAGCTTATGTGCATGAGGTTGCGGTCGCTGCTGTACGGTTTCTCCTTCGTCACCGGGACGGGGATACCGTGTTTCCGCGCGTACTCGATCAGCTCCTGGCGCGAACCGAGACTCCACTCGCGCCAGGGCGCGATGACCCTGAGCTCGGGGGCGAGCGCCGCGTAGGTGAGCTCGAAGCGGACCTGGTCATTCCCCTTGCCGGTGGCGCCATGGGCCACGGCGGATGCCTTCTCCCTCCTCGCGATCTCCACCTGTTTTTTCGCGATGAGGGGCCTCGCGATGGACGTCCCCATGAGGTATGACCCCTCGTACACCGCATTTGCCTTGAGGACGGGGAACACGAAATCCCGCACGAACTCCTCGCGCAGATCCTCGACGTACACCTTGCCCGCGCCGGTGTTCAGCGCCTTCTGTTTAATGCCGTCCAGCTCCTCTTCCTGCCCGAGATCCGCCACGTAGGCGATCACGTCCAGCCCCTTCTCCTGCTGGAGCCACTTGAGTATCACCGAGGTATCGAGCCCTCCCGAATAGGCGAGCACCACCTTGTCCATGTATCCTCCTATATATTAATAATCCCAGCGTGACACATAAAAACAAAGTTAGCTAAAGCAACTCTTTAGCACCTGGTTTCTCTGATTAACCTGAAAGATCAGAGTAATCAGATTATTCAGGTGCCAAATATTTAAACTCCTACACAGTAAATCACCGGCCTGCGCGCACAATTGCAGCGAACACCTCATCCACAATCTTTATCGCGCGGTCTATCTCCTGTTTCTTCACGGTCATGGCGGGCATAAGGCGGAGGACGTTATCACCGGTTGAATTGGTGAGCATCCCCCGCTTCAGGCACTCCGCTACCACCATTGTGCCGTCGATGCCGAGGCGCATGCCCAGCATCAGTCCCTCGCCGCGGACCTCCTTGATAAAAGGGTATCGCCCGGCCAGGCGCTCCATCCGCGCGCGGAGGTAGCGCCCCATCCGCCTCACATTCTTGAGGATCCCCTCCTTCTCAATCGCCTCGAATGTCGCGATCCCCGCGGCGCAGGCCAGCGGGTTCCCGCCGAATGTCGAGGCGTGCGTGCCCGGCTGGAGTATATCGGCGTACCTAGCCGCCGCGAGCATCGCCCCTATCGCCACACCCCCGCCCAGCGTTTTGGCGAGCGTCATTACGTCCGGCGTGATACCAAAGTGCTGGTAGGCGAAATACTCCCCCGTCCGCCCCATCCCCGTCTGCACCTCGTCCATGATCAGGAGGATCCCCCGCTCGTCGCAGAGGCGCCTGAGCGCCACGAAGTGCCCAGAGGGAGCCACGACGATTCCTCCTTCTCCCTGGATCGGCTCGATCATCACGGCACAGGTTTTTTCGCTCACCGCGCGGGAGAGCGCCCCGATATCCCCGAAGGGCACGTGGCGGATGCCGGGCAGGAGCGGGCCGAATCCCTGCTGGTATTTGGTCTGGCCCGTCACGGTCACGGTCGCGATCGTGCGGCCGTGGAACGAATTCAGCATCGAGATGATCTCATAGCGCCCGCGCTTCTCCCCCGCCTTCCGGGCGAGCTTCAGGGCGGCCTCGTTCGCCTCCGCGCCGCTGTTGCAGAAGAAGCACTTGCCCGGGAACGCATGCTCGACGATGAGCTCCGCCAGGCGTCCCTGCCGAGGATTAAAGTAGATATTGGGCACGTGAAGGAGCTCCCGCGCCTGCTCCACCACGGCGCGCACCACACGGGGATGGCAGTGCCCGAGGCCGCTCACGGCATAACCAGGGAAAAAATCGAGGTACTTCTTCCCCTCGCTGTCCCAGAGCCACGAACCTCGACCGCGGACAAGGACAAGGGGGGTTCTCCCATACGAGGGGATCACGTAGCGCGCGTAGGCGCCCAGTGTCGCATCGGACGCCGAACGGCGCGCGCGTTTCCCGGCCGTAGCCACTTTCCGCCCTGTGATTTTTTTTCGCATACCGATCCTCAATCCCGCGAAATCTCGGTCCCAATCCCACGATCGGTGAAAATTTCCAGAAGCATGGAGTGAGGCAACCGGCCGTCAATGATATGCGTCTTCCTCACCCCCGCCTGCACTGATCTCACCCCCGCGCGGACCTTGGGCAGCATTCCCTCTTTGATCACCCCGGCGCTGATCAGCGTGTCCACGTCGCTCACGCGGAGCGCCCCGATGAGTGAGTTCTCGTCGTCATGGTTCCTCAGGATTCCGCGGACATCGGTGAGGAGTATGAGCTTCTGGGCTTTCAGGGCGACCGCCACCTCCCCGGCCGCGGTATCGGCATTGATATTGTAAAGGTGCTGCTCCTCGTCCACGCCGAGAGGCGCGATGACTGGGATCACACCCCTCCGGCACAGCGCTCTCAGATGACCCGTCTCGATCTTCGCCACATCCCCCACGAATCCGATATCTATCGCCTCTCGCCTCCCATCCTTCTCGACATCGACGATCTGTTTCCTGGCATGGATGACGTGATCCTTGCCGGTGAGTCCCCGGGCGCGCGCCCCAAGCTCCTCAAGCTTCGCCACGATCCCGCGGTTCACCTCCTCGATCACCTCCTCCACGATCTTCATCGTGTCCGCATCGGTGACCCTGAGCCCTGCCACGAAGCGCGGCGTGATGCCGCGCTCCTGGAGGCGCGTGCTGATCGCGCTGCCGCCGCCGTGAACCACGATCGGCCGCATCCCGACGCACTCCATGAACACGATATCGCGGAGAATGCTGCCGGGGTCTCCCGTCTCCATGGTGCTCCCGCCATATTTCACCACCACGACCTTCCCCCTGAATCCCTGAATATACGGGAGCGCTTCAATGAGGACATCGGCCTTCTCTATCAGCTCCCTCATAATCTCTTCTCACTTCTTACGTCGTAACTACTCAGGTAGTCAGAAGCCAGGAGCCAGAATCCAGAATGGATCGCGCATAAGCTTCCAGGAGCTTACTGACCTCTTCGAGTAACTGCATTAACTCGGAAACATCGCCGTATCCCAAGTCCTCAAATGTCGCCGCCGGCGTCCTCATTCCAACTCCTGGCTCCTGACTCCTGAATTCTGGCTCCTGAGCAGTTACCTTACGTCTTACGTTTTGTTCAACTCCACATACCCAGGCGTCAGATCACAGGTGAGAATCCTCTCCTCGTCCCTGCCCCTCTCCAGAGTAATGACTACGCTGATACACTTCGCCCTCATGCGCGTGCGCAGCGCCCCTTCATCTGCCCCGGCGGGGGCGCCCCGCCTGAACACGCACTCGCCCTGAAGCGCCACACTGACCCGCTCCGGACTGAGCGCCACATCCGCCCCTCCGAGGGCGGAGAGGATCCGTCCCCAGTTGGGTTCCTCACCATACATGGCCGTTTTGAAGAGGGGCGAGTTCGCGATCGCGAACCCGAGCCTCTTCGCCTCGCCCCGGTCGCGGGCCCCGCGCACCATGATCTCTATGAACTTTGAAGCCCCCTCGCCGTCACGGACGACCTTCTCCGCGAGCGTCGCGGTGATCTCGTCCAGCGCGCCGGAGAACAACCGCCCGTCTTTTGAATCCTTTCGTTCGATCACGGGGTTTCCCGCGAGGCCGCTCGCGAGGATAAAAACCGAATCGTTCGTGCTCCGGTCACCGTCAACCGAAATGCGGTTGAAGCTCTTCTCCACGCTCTCGCGAAGGAGCTCCTTGAGGCAACGCGGGGTGACGGCGGCGTCTGTAGTGATGAAGGCGAGCATGGTCGCCATCTTCGGATGGATCATGCCCGCGCCCTTGGCCATACCCCCCACGGTGATCTCCCTGCGGCCGATGACCCTGCGCGCGAGCGCCTCTTTGGGGCAGGTATCGGTGGTGAGGATTGCGCGCGCTGCATCGCGCCCCCCCGCCACGCTCAGGCGTCCGATGAGCTCGCCGAGCCCCGACCGTATCTTGTCAATGGGGAGGCGCCGGCCTATGCGCCCGGTGGATGCGGCGAGCACATCCGCGCGATCGATCGAGAGCAACCTCGCCACGTCGCGCGTGACCACTTCCGCATCGCGCATCCCCGCCCGGCCCGTGGCGGCGTTCGCGCAGCCGCTGTTGACGACGATCGCCCGGGCCCGCCCGGACCGCAGGCGCTCGCGGCTCAGGATGACCGGGGCCGCGCAAAAGCTGTTCGTCGTGAATGTCCCCGCTGCTGCCGCACGGGCCTCAGAAACGAGGAGGGCGAGATCCCTCACTCCCGCCTTTATGCCGCAGCAGATTCCCGCCGCCCGGAATCCCCTGGCCGCAGTGATATGCCCGAACGCCTTTTGCATCAGTGCTCCCTGTCTGGAGAGACTTTCGCGCGCGCCCACCGGTGAGTGGCCGGTGTTCACTCTCACTGCCTGCCGCGGGGCGAGTTCCTAATTCCTGCCGTGTCGTGAGTGCGCCTGCCGGGATAACCGACTTTGCCCCGGGTGGCATCCCGCGGACAGCTGCGAAGCCTCGAGGCGCCGAACCGGGCGCGGTGGTTTACACAAGGCCCATGGTTTCCGGGAAACCGCAGATGAGATTCATGTTCTGGACTGCCTGCCCCGCGGCCCCCTTCACGAGATTGTCAATCGCAGAGAGGATGACAATTCTGTCCGTGCGGCTGTCAACGACAACTGAGATGTCGCAATAGTTCAGCCCGCGCACATTTTTCGTGTCCACCAGTTTCCCGCTCTCCATCACCCTCACGAACGGCGCGCGCGCGTAGAACTTCGCGTAGAGAGCGATGATATCCTCTGCGGAGATACTCTTGAGCGGCTTCAGGTACGCGGTGGTGAGGATCCCCCTGTTCATCGGCACCAGGTGAGGGGTAAAGAGAATATGGATGGGGGCGCCTGAGATCCTGCTGAGCTCCCCCTCTATCTCGGGGGTATGCTGGTGCCGCCCCACCCGGTACGCCCTGAAGCTCTCGCTGCACTCTCCGAAGCTCAACGCGAGGGAGGCCTTCCTCCCCGCTCCCGTGACACCTGACTTTGAGTCGACGATCACGTCATCCAGCGCGACCAGCCGATGGTGGAAGAGCGGCGCGAGGGCGAGGATCGCACCGGTGGGATAGCAGCCCGGGTTCGCGATCAGCCGGGACTTCCTGATCTCCTCCGCGTGCAGCTCGGGGAGGCCGTACACCGCCTCGCTCAGAAGTTCCTTTACCTCATGGTTCACTCCGTACCACTCTTCAAATATGGCGGGATCGGTGAAGCGAAAATCAGCGCTGAGATCGATGATCTTCTTCCCCTCCCGGTGGAACGAGAGCGCGAATTTCATAGATACGCCGTGGGGGAGGGAGAGGAACACGAGATCCGCCTTCTCGCAGACATCGGCGACCTCAAGCGGCGTACAAGGCAGATCAACGCGCCCCTTGAAGCGCGGGAACTCGTCGTCAATCGGGACCGCTTTATCGAGCTTTGCCGTGAGAGACGTCACCTTCACCCGGGGGTGCCTGATCAGAATGTCAAGCAGCTCCCCTCCCGTATATCCGGTTGCGCCGACAATCGCCACACGTGTCATCTGTACACCTCGCTTATAGAATTATATAGTTGTTAGAACTGCTGTCAAACAAATAAACGCACCCGCAGTAATGCCGCAGTTACATGGGGGTAGCGGATTCATGCAAATAGTTTTGCTTTATCCACGGATGACACGGATTAACACTGATTCGAAAACCGCAAAAATCCCTTCCAATAAAATCCGTGAGGATCAGTGAAATCCGTGGATAACCTTTTCATCCCCTCCGCCTCTCATGAAATAAAAACGGCAGGGCCGAACCCTCGGCCCTGCCTGTCTCACGCTCCCGCGCGCACTGACTTACACATGAAGCATTACACTTTAGACTTTACACTTTCAACTTTAGGCTGTCGTTGCTATCTCTTTGAGAATTGGAATCTCTTTCGTGCTCCAGCCCTGCCGTATTTTTTCCTCTCCTTCATGCGCTGGTCCCGGGTGAGCAGGCCCGCCTGTTTCAAGGTTTGCCTCATCCCCTCATCCATCCGGGAAATCGCGCGGGCCAGACCATGCCTCATCGCCCCCGCCTGCCCCACAAGGCCGCCGCCTGTCACCTTCGCGGAGATATCATACTTCCCCTGACTCCCCGTCAGTACGAGGGGCTCGGAAATGACCACCCGCAGCTCCTCTGTCCGAAAATACTGATCCAGGGGTTTGTCATTTACCCTGAAAAGCCCGGTGCCCGGCGCGAGGACCACAGTGGCAACCGCCGTTTTCCGTCTCCCCGTGGCTCTCAGGCCGGCTTCTTGAGCACCCATCTCTCCCTCCGTTATCTATTCCTTACTCTCTCAGTTCCAACCAGTTCACAGCTTAACCGCCACCGGATTCTGGGCCGCGTGCGGGTGAACGGGGCCCGCGTATATCTTGAGCTTCTTGAGCATCGTCCTCCCGAGGCGGCTTTTCGGTATCATGCCCGCCACGGCATACTCAACGATGCGCTCCGGAATGCGCGCGCGCATCCGCTTCAACGGTTCAACCCTCAACCCGCCAGGATAGCCGGTATACCGTGTGTAGATCTTTTGCTCCTCTTTCTTGCCGGTGAGCTTCACCTTTTCAGCATTGATCACAATGACGAAATCGCCCGTATCCACGTGCGGCGTAAAGATCGCTTTCTCCTTCCCTCTCAAGATATCAGCGATTCTGGTGGCCATGCGGCCCAGGATTTTGCCCTCGGCGTCAATGAGGTACCACTTCTGCTCTATCTGGCCCTTCTTCGCCATAAATGTTTTCACTAATACATTCCCCCATTCACGTGATAGAGCGCACACTCTATCATCTCGTTGATTGAACGTCAATGAGGAAGTTGCTGGACTATCCCCAGTTTTTAGAAAAGCAGCTTTGATGTTTTACCACGGACATGCCCGTGGCACTTAAAACAATTCAAGCCTATCGAACCCCACAAAAGCCCACCCTTTAATTTAGATCAAGCTTTGATCCCGCAGCAGCAATGGGCTTGAAGTCATATCCCTTCTTTGTTAAACTTCTTTGCGTAATGATAACGGCGGCGTAGCCAAGTGGCCAAGGCGGAGGTCTGCAAAACCTCTATTCGTCGGTTCAACTCCGACCGCCGCCTCCAGAATTGGGAGAATCATACATGACCGGAATTTTTAATTGCAGGACAATCGCTCTCTGTGTCCTCATCACAGGCTTATTTCTATTAGTTGGCTGCGTGCCCAATGTCATGGCTCCAAGGATTCCCGTTATGAAATACGGGGAAAAGGCGCCCTTCGGGCCGGAGACCGGGGCTGCACCGATCAGGGAAGTTCCAGAAGAGATAAAGCCATCTGAAATCGTTAAATGATCAGCAGACGCGCCAGGCGCTGAGGGCAGGAATGGATAGAAGAATCCTGTCTGTAATGCTTTATGCCCTTCTCTTCCTCCTCGCTCATGTAACCTATCTTACAGCCTGCACGCTCTGGGGTGCGACAGGGGCAAGAACCAAAGATGGCGGAACTCTCATCGCCAAAAACAGGGACAAGGAGCCGAGTCAGCATGGCGAACTGCGCGTCGTCGCCCGCAAGGGGCACTGCTTCCTCGGCCTCTACTACACTGATGCAGACGAGCGGCGCAGCATCGCGGGAGGGATCAATGACAGGGGACTCTGCATACTCGGCGCGAGCGCCGGGAGCGTGCCTCGCGAGGAAAGGAATAAAGGCGGACAGGGACTCAGCGAGCATATCCTCATATCTTTTAACAGCGTGGATGCCGTGCTCAAAAACCAAAATATATTCGCCGGCACCCATCCCGTTTTTTACATAATCGGGGATAGATCCAAAATCGCAACTGTAGAAGTAGCTCCCGGGGGTAAGTTTCGGGTAAGAAGTACTGATAACGGAATCCTGTGCCACACAAACCATTACCTTGACGAAAAATTCCTGCGGGCCAACGATAAAATCGGCAAGAGCAGCCTCGCCCGGCTGAAGCGCATCCAGGAACTCATGACGACTCACGCATCCCCGCTCACATTTGAGGATTTCAAAACGTTCAGCCAAAACAGGCACGACGGCCCGGATCGCAGCATCTGGAGAACGGGCGGCACACATGAGAAGGAACGGACGCTCGCGACATGGATCGCGTCAATCCCCAAGAACGGCTCCCCCACCATCTACGTCAAACTCGCAAATACCGACGAACCGGAACGGATTTACAACCTGAAGCTCGACTCCTCCTTCTGGGCTACACACACCAGGTCGGATCCTCTGCATAGTAACCTACCGGCCGGGAAAACACGGTGATATATTACGGGATGCGAACTCGCAGCAGCTGGAATCTCATAACCTTGCCACTGGAGAGGTGAGCGATGGCTAAAAAATTCCATAAAATTGTTCTGATCATATTCGCACTGCTCTTCATTTTGATAATGATCCTCTATTGTATCCAAACCTCATAGGTGGAGAATGGCTAGAGAGGCATAGCGGTGCTGAACGAGCTACGCAAAGCTAGGGACACTTTACATATCTTCTTGAAATCGGGGAAATCGGGGTCGCACCACGTTATCTCTTTCATTTGGAGATAGATATGTATTTTTTGACCCGATAATAAGGCCTTAGAAGCTGTTTTTTGGTCAATTTCTAGCCTCTAAGGAATATAATAGTCTGCGCAATAAGGAGTTCACCATGCCACGCGCCTACAGATATTTCCTGCCAGGGTATGTGTACCACATCACCCACCGGTGTCATAACTGCGCTTTTCTTCTCCGTTTCGCAAAAGATCGTGACGCATACCAAGAGTGGCTTCGAAAGGGTGCCTTGAGATATAGGGTTTCTATATTTGGTTACTGTATAACCTGCAACCATGTTCATTTAATTCTGTTCCAACATAATGATGGCGATTTAAGTAAATTCATGCAACTCATTGAAGGTCGCACGGCGCAGCAATATAATCTAAGAAAAGGGAGAAAAGGGGCATTCTGGCAAGACCGGTACCACTGTACAATTATAGACAGCGGTCTTCATTTGTGGAACTGCCTGCAATATGTAGATCTCAATATGGTGCGCGCAGGTAGAGTAAAGAATCCAGAACAATGGAAATGGTGCGGCTATGGCGAGTTTATAGGCTTGCGGAAAAGATATCGACTCCTGGATATGGAAACGATTCTTGATAAAATGGGTTATGATGATCTGGAAAGAACAAGAAAGCACTACAAAGAAGAAATGGAAAGACGCTTATCTTCAGGAGTATTCGAGCGCGATCCATTATGGACCGAAAGCCTCGCGGTAGGTGAGAAGTTATTCGTAGACTCATTGCAAAAACAATTTCCCCGCGTTAGGCTCTACATAAATGAAGAAAAAACCGCAGATGGCAAAAACGAATGGAGTATCAGGGAAGCACCGACAGCTTACAGTCACTTTTGGGGGGTAAAAAGCGCTCCTAAGGCCATAAAAAAGGCATAAAATATACGTAACATTTTAGCTGGGAAAGAGATAACGTGGTGCGACCCCAACTTCAACTTCAGGTTTCGGCTCGCGAGTTGCCGGAGTGGCGGAATGGCAGACGCAAGGGACTTAAAATCCCTCGGCCATTATATGGCCGTGCCGGTTCGAGTCCGGCCTCCGGCACCAGCACTACAGCAACTACAGTCGCTGGTTTCTGGTTACTGGTAATAGGCGAGATCAACTGGCAGGGGAACTATAAAGGTCAAGGCAGCGCCGGATAATTATTCTGGCGAGCGCGTCCTTCCTCATCCGTGCCAGTCGTGTGACATTCCCATCGCGGTCTATAATAACCGCCCTGTTATAATCGCTCGCGAAACCGGCATCCGGCCGGAAAACATCGTTCGCGACAATCATGTCGAGATCCTTCTCCCTGAGCTTGCGCCTGGCTTCCCGTACGAGAGCACCCGTCTCCGCGGCGAACCCCACGAGAATCCTGTTCCCCTTTTTCCGGCCGAGCTCCGCGAGAATGTCCCCCGTCCTCGCCATCGGCACGTTGATCTGCCGCGACCCTTTTTTCATCTTCCGCGAGAGGCGCTTCTCCGGCCTGTAATCCGCCACGGCCGCGGCCATGATGACGACATCGGCACGCCTGCGCATGACTTCCCGGCGCATCTCGTTGGCGCTCTCAACCCTGACCAGCCGCACCCCTCCGGGGGCGCGCAACGCAACCGGTCCGCTCACGAGAATGACCTTTGCTCCCCTATCCCGTGCCGTGCGTGCAAGGGCATACCCCATCTTGCCGGTGGAGGGATTTGAAAAAAAGCGTACAGGATCGAGATACTCACGGGTGGGTCCAGCGGTGATGAGAAAGACGGGTTTCAATTTAGACAATTTCCCCCTCACCCTACCCTCTCCCCTGCCTGCCGGCAGGCAGGCACAAGGGGAGAGGGAAAAAATAATTTATGCGGGTCAAATGAGCCGCAACTCAGACAAGCCTCTCAATCGCCGCGATGATCTCATCGGTGGAGGCGAGGCGGCCGATCCCCTCGCCGCCGCAGGCGAGATACCCACTGTCGGGCCCCACGAAGCGATAGCCCCGTTTCTTCAATTTCTTGATATTTTCCTGCACGATCTTGTTCTCGTACATGGCCGTGTTCATCGCAGGAGCGATGAGGACAGGGGCCTTTGTGGCCATCACGGCGCAGGTGAGGAGGTCGTCCGCGACACCGCAGGCGATCTTCCCGATCACGTTGGCCGTCGCGGGAGCGATCACCGCAATATCCGCCCATTCAGCGAGGCTCACATGCACCGGATCAAATTCCCGGGGCGAGTCGAACATCTCCGTGAACACCGGCCCCCGCGAGAGGGTCCTCAGCGCGAGGGGCGTGACAAACTCGCACGCCTCCCGCGTCATGACCACGCGCACTTCGGCCCCCCCCTGCGTGAGACTGCTCACCAGGTCGCATGACTTGTACGCCGCGATACAGCCGGTAACACCGAGCAAAATCTTCTTGCCATTCACCGGTGAGGCAGATTTCTTTTTCATGAATCGCTATCCTCTGGTAATTTTCTCTATTTCTTCCACATTCCTCGCCACGCGCAGCTGCTCCACGAGGATAATCGCCTTCAGTCCCTCGAACGCGGCCTGGAGGTCGTCGTTCACCACCACGTAGTCGTAGCGCCCCGCATACCCCATCTCCTCGCGCGCCAGGGAGAGGCGCTTCCGGATGACCTCCTCGGAATCGGTCTTTCTCCCCCGCAGCCTTTTCTCGAGTTCCTTCATGGAGGGGGCCATGATGTACACATACACCGCCGGGTATTTCTTCTCCATTATCTGGAGCGCGCCCCTCGCATCGATGTCGAGGATGATATCCTTGCCCGCGGAGAGCGCTCTCTCGATGACGCTCCGCCGCGTGCCGTAGTAATTATCGTAGACGACTGCGTGCTCGAGAAATTCCCCCTCGGCGAGCAGCTTTTCGAACTCGGCGCGCGTGGTGAACCAGTATGATGTGCCGTCCACCTCGCCCTTCCTGGGATGCCGCGTGGTGACCGACACAGAATACTCCAGCTGCGGCGCCGATTTCATAATCATGTTCAGCAAGGTGGTCTTCCCAGCGCCCGAAGGAGCAGTAAGAACGAACAGGATGCCTTTACGCATGATACCACCTCTATGGAATGACAAATGACAAAATTCAAATGACAAAACAGCATGAATAAATTTTAATCCTCAACTCCTCCTTATACTGATTGCAGCAAAAATTCTGGATAATTGCAATGCCTCATCAATAAACACATCGATGCTGCCAGTCAAATCGGAGTTTGCATGTCGGAGCAATTCAAGCCAATACTTTGTTTCCTTGGCTTCTTTTCTACAGATTCCTATGCGATAATAAAATTCCTTTTTCGTACCTGCATCATTGCCTTCCCTATAATTTGCTCCCACCGATCCTGCCGCACGAACCAACTGACCAACCAACTGTGCATTAATCGAATTCTTTGATGCCTGCTTACATAGGTCAATACATCTTTGGGCAAAGTTTAGATCGTACGCGGCTCCAGATCAAATTACCGCTCTGCGATTGCATATTCCCTCGCACTTAATTTGACAGGGTACTTTATTCCTGTGATTTTTCGTCTATTACGTGCCATATTTTTGCCATTTGGCATTTGCTAATTTTGTTTTGTCATTTGTCATTTGGTATTTGTCATTTTCTTCACTGCACGTTCTGCAGCTGCTCCCTGATCTTCTCCATCTCGGCCTTTATCTCGATGGCGAGGCGGGAGATGAGGGCGTCGTTGGCCTTGTTGGCAGCGGTGTTCACCTCGCGGAGGATTTCCTGCATGGTGAAATCCAGTTTCTTCCCCACCTCCCCCCCGGCGGAAAGGAGCCGGCGGAAATGCTTCAGATGGCTCCTGAGCCGGACGATCTCCTCCGTGATGTCGACCCGGTCAGCGAAAATGCTGACCTCCGCGAGCAGACGACCCTCATCATAGTGGGCCCCCTCGAGTATCGTGCGCACCTTCTTGCGGATCTTCTCCTCATAGCGACGCGAGCTCTGCGGCCTCGCCCCGTCAATTCGCCCGAGGAACGATTCCACTCTCCTCCACCGCGCGATGAAATCCCGAGTGATCATACGGCCTTCCATGGCCTGGTTCTTTTCGAGGTCATCGCACGCCGCCTCGAATCCCTTCCGCACCAGGCCCCAGACCGGCCCCTTTGAGAAATTCGCCATTTCACTTTTTACAATGGCACCGGTGCGGACGAGCGTCGCCAGATCAAGCCCGCCCTCGAGGCCGAGCCACGATCCGACCTTTTTCAGCTGCCCCGCGAGCTCCTTGCACGCCTTCCTGTCAATCGCCACGCGCTCCAGGCCGCCCTCAGCCGGCGTGAAGAGGACATAGGCGGTGACCTGGCCGCGCCCGACTCTCCCCTGGAGGTACCTCCTCACCGCCGGTTCAAGCGAGGCGATCTCTCTCGGCAGGTTCACGGTCAACTTGAAATACCTGCTGTTCACGCTCTGTATCTGCACCGTACAATGGCCGTACGCCCCCCCGGCCTCACCCTCACCGAATCCGGTCATGCTCTTCATCTCATGGTACCTCCGTTTCCAACAGATTGCATCCATGCGTCCCCGCGTGCACCCTGTAGCTCCCGAGCGCGGCCGGAAGCAGGAGAGTATCGCCCCCGCCCAGCTCGAGCCGCCCGACAGAATCGCCATACTCAAGAACGCCGCTCCCTCCCACAACGGAAATAATGCTGAACCGGTCCCCCGCGCGCGTCGAACCCCAGCGGCCGCTGATCTCAAGTTGAACCGTTCTGAAATAGCGGCACCTCACAAGATGCGCCCGGCGGAAACCCTCTCCTTCTTCCCATGTCTTTGAGATCCGAGGATCCGCGTGGTCCGCGAAATCTATCACTTCCACCGCCCTCTCCCTGTGAAGCGGGCGTCCGCCCCCCTTTGCCGCCGCCCGATCCCAGTCGTACAGCCGGTAGGTGAGATCCGAGTTCTCCTCGATCTCAAGGATCAGATTACCCGCACCAATGCTGTGGACGCGCCCCGCAGGGACAAAGACGGCATCGCCCGCCCTCGAGGCCAGGCGCCCGAGCAAACCCATGAGCGCCCCCTCTTCAAGTGCCCGCGCGAATGATTCCCTGTCGGCGGCCTCGCGAAAACCGCAGATCAGCTCAGCCCCCTCATCCGCCTGCACGACGTACCACAGCTCTGTTTTGCCCCACTCCCCTCCCTCGTGTTCAGCCGCGTAGTCGTCCGGGGGATGAACCTGTACCGAGAGGTGCGCCGAGGAGTCAATCAGCTTGACCAGGAGTGGGAACCTGTCCGGGCGGCGGGTTGCGAGGGCTCCGCCGAGAATCTCCAGGGGTTTCTCGTCAATCAACTCCCGGAGAGATCGCCCCGCCCAGGCCCCCGACTCAACGCGGCTCACATCCTCCCCGTGATCCGAAATCTCCCATGACTCGCCGATCCGGCTTCCCTCGGGCAGCGCCCGTCCGTAGACGCTCATCAGCCGATGGCCGCCCCATATCTTTTCCTTGTAGATCGGCGCGAATTTCAATGGGTAGAGATTCATGTCTGTTTTTCAGCGCGTAGACAGTTGAGCACGCGCTCGATATCCTCCGGCAGGGGGGCTTCCACGTGAACGGCCACACCCGTGCGCGGGTGCGTGAAACCGATCCTCCAGGCATGCAGCATCGGGCGCTCGAT
This sequence comes from Candidatus Auribacterota bacterium, assembly GCA_026392035.1. Classification (NCBI taxonomy): domain Bacteria; kingdom Pseudomonadati; phylum Candidatus Auribacterota; species Candidatus Auribacterota bacterium. Next base: position 56,319 of record JAPLCX010000013.1, read on the forward strand.
ACCCATTTCCCCGATCACCCGCGACCTCCTCCTGCCGTACACGGCGTCTCCCACAACGGGGTGACCGAGGTGCGCCATATGCACCCTGATCTGGTGTGTCCGTCCGGTCTGCAGAAAGATTTTTGCGAGCGTGAAACCGCCGATGCGCTCGATAACCTCGAAGCGCGTCACGGCAGATCGCCCCCTGTCGCGGCAAACGGCCATCCTCTTCCGCTCAACGGGATGTCTCCCGATGAGCCCCTCCACCGTCCCCCGCTCCCCGGGCAGGCTGCCGTGCAGCAGCGCCAGGTACTCCTTGCGCACCGCTCTGCGCGCGAACTGGTTTGAGAGGGACTGGTGGGCCTCGTCGTTCTTCGCGACGATGATGCAGCCGCTCGTCCCCTTGTCCAAACGGTGAACGATCCCCGGCTTGAGCTCACCACCGATCCCCGACAGGTCTCCACATCGCGCGAGGAGCGCGTTGACCAGCGTCCCGCTCAAGATGCGCCCCGCGGGATGGACAATCATCCCCGCGGGCTTGTTGACCACGAGGAGGTCGGCATCGTCGTAGAGCACATGGAGGGGAATCTCCTCCGCGAGTATACTGGATTCGACGGGCGGCGGAAATGAAACCTCCACCTCGTCGCCCCGCCGGACCCTGTGGTGGGGCTTGACGCCCCTGCCGTTCAGCCGGATATGGGCGCCTTCGATCAGACGCTGAATCTCGGCGCGAGAACGCCCCTCCAATCGATCGACGAGGAACTTATCCAGGCGTGCGCCGTCGCGCCCCTCGTCGACTAGGTATTTCCCTTCCTGTGCGTGGATGCCGGGCTGCACCTCGCCCCCCTTTTTCTTTGTTGCTCTCCCGCCCATACAAGCACGGCAGCCGAGACAACCAACGCCGCCAGGCTCATCAGTTGCGGAACGTTCATCGCCGTTCTTCCCAAGAACGCCACGGCTGGATTATCCGCGCGGAGGAATTCCAGGAGGAATCTCCCCGCGCCGTACAGCACGAAGTAGAGGAGAAAGACCTGCCCGTTAAATTTCTTCCTGGGCAGAAAGAGCGAGAGGGCGACAAAGATGCCGAGCTCAAGGAGCGCCTCATAGAGCTGTGTGGGATACACCGGGAGGCTGTACGCGCTGCCCGGCGCTAAGATGCCCAGCTCGTAGAGCTGATACGAGCAGGCGAGGCTCCCCGCAGGGAATACCACCGCCAATGGCGGTGCGCACACCCTGCCGAAGCAGCAGCCGTTGAAAAAACAGCCGATCCTTCCTATGGCGTGTCCGAGCGCTACTGACGGGATGAGCAGATCAAATCCCTCGGCGACACTGAGCCGTTGTATTCTCAGATAGACCGCACCCGCGATGACTGCTGCAATGACGCCGCCGAAGTACGAGAGCCCTCCCTTCCAGACCATGAGCGCTTCCCAGGGGGCGTATGCAAACTCACGCGGATTCTCAAGGACGTAGAGGAGGCGCGAACCGACGAGCGAGGCGAGCATGGCGTAGAGGCAAGTATCGTACACGGTCTGCGCCCGCCAGCCGTATCTCATGGCCCTCGCGGCGGCGGTCGCGATTGCCACCAGGAACGCCAGCGCGATGCACACGCCATAGGAATATATTGTCAACGGCCCGAATTCAACAAGTATCGGATGCATTTTTCCCGGTGAGCCCCGTGGCTCGTCACTCCCCTCCTGCTGATCCCGCCTCCGCCCTCACAATCAGAATGTAGAGGAGCATGCACACGCCCACGCTGATCGCCATGTCCGCGATGTTGAACGCCGGCCAATGATAAGTCCCCCAGTAGAGGTCGAGCCAGTCGGTGACACAGCCCCCCGTGTCAAACACCATGCGGTCCAGCAGGTTGCCCAGCGCGCCGCCGAGCACCAGACCCACGGCGATCCTGCAGGTATGCCGCTTCGGGGCGTAGCCCCAGTAGAAATAGGCGATCGCGGCGATAGTGGCAAGCGAGAGGAGGACGAAGAGGTACTGCTGGTGGGGGAAGATGCCAAACGCACCGCCCCTGTTTCTGATGTGCGTGATGTTGAAACAATTCTGGAGCACCACCACCGTCTCCGCTTCCAGGATGGTATTCCTGATCCATAACTTGCTCAGCTGGTCAGAGATACACACGACCGCGGCAGTTAGGAAGGTTGCCATTCAGGGTTTCCCCCCTCGGTCTCTTCCGCCTCCTTGCAGGCAATGCACAGCCTCGCCCACGGTACCGCCTTGAGCCGCTCCACCCTTATCGACTTGCCGCACGTTTCGCAGAGCCCATAGGTCTTTTCCTCAATGCGCCTGAGGGCAAGATCGATGAGGTAGACGAGATTCCCCTCGGTGGTGGCCACGGCGAGTCCGAACTCCCTGTCATAGGTGTCCGTCCCCATGTCCGCCATGTGCAGCGAGTAGCCCGACAGATCACCCGTCGCGTCACGTTGGGAGCTGTGGAGATGGGTATCGTGGAGCGTCACCACATCCCGCATGATCCTCTCTTTGTGTTCGATGAGCAAATTTCTGAACTTCCTGAGCGCGGCGGAGGAGAGCGGCGTCTTCTGCTTGCCGGGCGGCCTCTTCGCCGCGGCATGTTTTTTCTTCAGGCCGGCATCTCCCGCGCGCTTCTTCCCCGTTGCCTCCCCGCGTTCCTTCTTTGCCTTTCCCATCGCTGTGCCTCCTCTCAATGATCGTGTCCCTCCACTACCGCCACACACCTTCGACAGATGGTCGGATGAGCATCATCCTCCCCGACACTCACAGAATATTTCCAGCAACGCGCGCACTTTGTGCCCCTCGCGCGCGCCACGCTCACCTCCCGGGTTCGCCCGCTGCCCAGGGCGTTGACTCCCTTCAGCACAACCTGCGATACGATGAAGAGGTCGGCGAGCATGTGCTCCTTCTCCTTGAGAAAGCGGAGTGTGCGCTCATCAGCGCAGGCTATCGTCACCTCTGCCTCGAGCGCGTTTCCGATCATATCCCCCTGGCGCGCAATCTCCAGGGCCTTTGACACCTCTTTCCTCACCTCGAGCAGCCGCTCCCACTCCGCCTCGAGCGGCTCGTCGATGAGTCCCTGGTCCACGGCCGGCCAGTCAGCCAGGTGCACGCTCTCGCGCTGCCCCCCGCCCGGGGGCACCGCCTGCCACGCCTCTTCCGCCGTGAACGCGAGTATCGGGGCAGACACCCTGATCAGCACATCCAGCACATGGTGCATGGCGGTCTGGGCTGACCGGCGCTGCGGCGACCGCCCCCCACGCGTGTAGAGTCGATCCTTCAAAATATCAAGGTAGAGACTGCTCAGATCAACCGCGCAGAAATTATGGAGCTGGTGGTACGCCTCGCAGAAATCGTACCGCTCATAGGCAGCGGTCACGTCGCGCAGCAGCCGCTGCGTCCGGCTGAGGATCCAGCGGTCGATCTCCTCCATCTTATCCCTCGGCACCCCATCCCGCCCGGGAGAGAAATCGCACAGATTCCCGAGGATGAACCTGAAGGTGTTGCGGATTCTCCTGTAGGCGTCAACGAGCTTTTCGATAATCTCCTCCGAGATGCGCACGTCAACGCTGTAGTCAACCGATGCGACCCAGAGGCGCAGGATGTCAGCCCCGTACTTTTCGATGATGCGCTGGGGCGCAATCACGTTCCCCGCTGATTTGGACATCTTTTTGCCCTCGCCGTCCATGATGAAGCCGTGCGTGAGGACCTCAGCGAACGGAGCGTCCCCCCTGAGGGCGACGGAGGTGAGGAGCGAGGTCTGGAACCAACCGCGATGCTGGTCGCTCCCCTCGAGGTAGAGCGTGCAGGGGTATCCCAGCTCCGGCCGTGTCGCGAGCACCGCTTGGTGGCTGACGCCGGAATCAAACCACACATCTATGATATCTTCTTCCTTTCGGAATTCCTTCCCTCCGCACGAGGGGCACGTGCACCCACTGGGCACAAAATATTCCACGGGCTCCGTAAACCAGACATCGGCGCCGCGCCCCGCGACCGCGCTCCTGACGCCCTCCAGGATCTCTTCGTTCAAAATGGCTTCGCCGCAGCCGCGGCAGTACACCATGGGGATCGGCACTCCCCAGTATCTCTGGCGCGAGAGGCACCAGTCGGGGCGCTGTTCGAGCATGCTGCTGATCCTGTTCTGCGCGCGCTCCGGGATCCATTTCACCGCATTGATTAACTGAAGCGCGCGTTTCCGCAACCCATTGCGGTCAACTCCCATGAACCACTGCGTGGTGGCCCTGAAGATCACCGGCTGCTTGCAGCGCCAGCAGTGTGGATATGAGTGGACAATCTCGCGCGACATGAGGAGCGCGCCGCGCGCTTCGAGATGCTCGATGATTGCAGCGTTCGCCTTCTCGACCTTGAGGCCGGCGAACTGCCCGGCTTCCTTCGTGAACTCGCCCCTCTCGTTCACGGGGGCATACACCTCGAGCCCGTGCGCGCGCGCGATCTGATAATCCTCCTCGCCATGGCCGGGCGCGATGTGGACGCATCCGCTCCCCTGCTCGAGCGTCACGTGGGCGGAGAGGACCACGGGAGAATACCTTTCGACAAACGGATGCTGAGTGATCACCCCCTCCAGCGCAGTCCCCCGGCATGAGCCGAGAATACGGTACTGCTCCTCGCCCAGCTCTTCCGCGAGGCGGTCAAGCAGCTCGCGCGCGACGATCAGCGTGCGCCCCCTGAGGCTGGCCGCGACATACTCGAACTCAGGTCTGACGGCGACCGCCATGTTCGCGGGGAGGGTCCAGGGGGTGGTGGTCCAGATCAGAAATGCTACGTCCTTCAGGCCATGGAACGCCTTTTCAAGACCGGAGCGCGCCGTGAAGCTCACGTATATCGAAGGCGAACGGTGATCGTCGTATTCGACCTCCGCTTCCGCGAGGGCGGTTTCGCACGTCGCGCACCAGTGAATGGGTTTCAAACCCCTGTAGATGTATCCGCCCAGATACAATTTCCCGAAGCATTCGATGATCGTGGCCTGATAGGAAGGATCGAGTGTGAGGTAGGGATTATCCCAGTCGCCGAAAATCCCGAGCCGCTTGAACTGTTCTCTCTGAATCGCAACGTACTTCAGGGCGTAGTCGCGCGCCTTCTTCCGGAACTCCGTCCGGTTTATCTCGTGCTTGCCTAACTTCAGCTCTTTAAAAAGCTGGTGCTCCACGGGAAGCCCGTGACAGTCCCATCCCGGCACGAAAGGCGTGTAAAAGCCCCGCATCGATTTATATTTGACCACGATGTCTTTGAGGAGCTTGTTGAGCGCGTGCCCCATATGGATATCGCCGTTCGCGTACGGGGGACCGTCGTGGAGGACGAATTTCTCATTCGCCTCCCTCCGGGAGCAGATTGCGCGGTACGCATCATTTTTCGCCCAGAGCTCGAGCATGAGCGGTTCTCTCGAGCTCAGAGAAGCCTTCATGGGAAAACTTGTCGTGGGCAGGTTGAGCGTGGCTTTATATTCAGCTTTTCCCATAACCCGTTCCGGTTGAATAAAAACCGACTGGAGGATGCTCCACGGGGATTCCCCAGCCGGTTCAGGGCACTACACTATCAGGTGTGTGATACAGAATCAATAGAAAAGCGCGCTCAGTTAGGGCGCGCTCAGTTTCATTCCCTCAGAAACGTAATGGGTCACCCATCAAAGGCGCGGAGTCAATAGACATGATCTGGTCCCTCCCTCGCGCATGCGCGGGTTCAACTGCTTGCTCCGTTCACGCCAGCACTCGTGACTTGCCTGCTGCTCCATCCCGAGCCCGTTTCCT
>JAPLCX010000014.1 GCA_026392035.1 Candidatus Auribacterota bacterium
AGGAAACGGGCTCGGGATGGAGCAGCAGGCAAGTCACGAGTGCTGGCGTGAACGGAGCAAGCAGTTGAACCCGCGCATGCGCGAGGGAGGGACCAGATCATGTCTATTGACTCCGCGCCTTTGATGGGTGACCCATTACGCCTCATAATAAAAGTACTCGAAATCTTTTGGACAGAACTCCTAACAATCTGATATACAGGCTGTTGGGAGGAAAAGATGATGCTGGAGCTAGATATGAGGACACGTAAGATTTTGGTAAAAAAGCTGTTAGGTCGCTACAGAAGGTCTCCTCAGCGACATGAGCGCGTCCACTGCAGACCGCCTCCTTCGCGCGGAGCGTTGCAGATGAGAGGTGATGATAGGATTATGGTTCTCTTCCGTTTTGTGTGGGTTTACTTGCCGATCGTGAAGTGCGTGCTGACTTCGAGAAAGGCGTCCGCACGGGATCTGATCGGTCTGCTCGGGTCAAAGAAAGCGGTCACCAGTTCGTAGGGGCCGGCTGGTGCGCCGCGAGGGATGCTCGTGGATAGTAGCGGATAGCTGAAGGGCAATTCGAGTCTGCGTCCATTTTTAACTATCGGTGTTAACGGAGAACTCTTCACCGCTAATGAGTCTCCAGATCTGAACATCGTGTTGTTGAGAACAATCTCTGCGGGGGCCAATGGTGTATCAGTGGCGGTCGGTGTCATCGTGGGAGTGGGGGTTACCGTGGGAGTGGGAGTGATCGTCGGCGTCGGCGTTATTGTTGGCGTCTGAGTGGGCGTGGGGGTGATGGTCGGCGTGGGGGTGATGGTCGGAGTAGGAGTAATGGTCGGCGTTCGCGTCGGAGTGGGGGTCAGCGTCGGTGTACGAGTGGGCGTGGGCGTCGGCGTGGGCAAATCTTTAAAGGCGTAGAGTTTGTTGTCGAGCGATCCCACGTAGACATATCCGTCGTAGCCTATTGCGGGTGAAGACCTGACATCGTCTCCGGTTGTGTAACTCCATTTGCGATAACCTGCCGAGGTGAGCGCGTACATCCCATTATCATCGGAACCTACATATATGCTCCTGTCAGACCCTATGGCCGGAGAAGAATACACATAGCTTCCGGTTTTGTAACTCCATTGACGAGAGCCTGCTGAAGATAGGGCGTATAAGTTGCGGTCAGTACTCAGAGATCCAACATAAACTGTCCCCCAATAGCCTATTGCGGGCGAGGACTGAACATCGCTCCTCGTTCTGTAACTCCATATGAAAGAACCCGCTGAAGTGAAGGCGTAGAGGCGATTGTCATAAGATCCCACACAAATATTCCCATCAGAGCTTATTGCCGGCGAAGACACGACATTATCCCCTGCCATGTAACTCCATATTAAGATGCCTGCTGTAGTAACGGCATAGAGGGCGTTGTCATTAGACCCCATGTAGATGTTCCCTTCAGAACTTATTGCGGGAGAAGACGCAACACTATCTCCGGTCATGTAACTCCAGCTTTGAGAGCCTGCTGAGGTGAGGGCATAGATTGCGTTATCATAAGAACCTACGTATATACTTCCGTCAGAGTCGATGACGGCAGAGGAGTTCACATCGTATCTGGTTTTGTAACTCCATGTGAGTAAGCCATCAGAAGTGAAAGCGTAGAAGTTGTTGTCGTAGGATCCTGCATACACAACCCCGTCAGAGTTTATCGCAGGCGAAGACCGAACATCGTACCCTGTCATGTAGCTCCATATTAACGCTCCTGCTGAAGTGAGGGCATAGAAAGTATTGTCATTGGATCCCACACAGGCTCTCCCATCAAAACCTACCACGGGGGGAGAATATATATCTTCCCCCGTTTCATAGCTCCACTCGAGATGGCCTGTCTGTGGGCCAAGGTAAGTGCTCTGTCCTGTATGACTATTATCGTAATGGAACATGGGCCATGGCCCCCCCGGCCTCGGCGTCGGTGTGATCGTCGGGGTCGGCGTAGCCGTTGGGGTGTACGTTGGGACCGAGGGATCCCATGTCGGCGTGCGGGTTGGAGTTATCGTTGGAGTGGGTGTCGGGCCATCATCTACATAATAGGGGCCATCTGTAAAACCCGATCCCGAAATGGAATACGTGGAGCCATCAGTGCTGATTGTAAGGGTGCCGGTTCCGTTGCGGACCTGGGGGGGCACTGAACTAAGGCATGAAAGGTCATAGCTAGGAACGCAATAGATCATTTCTGCCCCTGCAGTTATTAAATAGGGTATCGTAGTTCCGCCACAACTAGTTGCGTCGCAGGGGGTCGTTGCCGTACCACAGATGGTGGCATATTCGGGCTTGATATTGTTGAAATAACTCAAGCTTGATGTTGAGTTAGTGCAGGTTCCGTGATGGCTTATCTTAAGAACATCTATATTTATGTTGTTATTATGAAACCACTGACCCAGATGGCTTTCACCAGTACCATACATGTCGCCCGCAGTTAAATAGTCGAATCCTCCATATTTGATCCACAGAGCCATGCTACATGAATTTTCGTCGGTGCAGCTCCAGCTCCCCCCATCGATTGCGCTGCCGTTGGCGGCAACGACTTTCACTGTCACACCGTCCTTTTCGTAGAGGTTTTGCCCTATGGAAACGTTATCCCATCTGTATTGTTGGCCGTTGCCGTTACAATGATCACTGTGGTCATGGGATAAAGTAGTTATGTTCCCGGTCCCGCAATCGATTCCCATTGTTGTCGAATCAGGAAAGGTAATTCGATGACCCTCATTACCACCACTATTGGTAGTAATAGTCAGCAGGCCGGAGGATCCACGCACCTCTTCTACAGGCTCGGATTTTTCCGTCACATTGAATTCAGCCGAGTCGAAGCCAAGATATCCGCTCCTTGACAATTCGCCGGGGTATGCGACGAGCGAGGCGTAAACTTTATAGGAACCGGCAGATATCGCGCAGGGATGCATGGCAAGGATGTCTATTGTAACGGGTCGGTCTATCGGACCCGCGCCCGTGATAATAGGATGAATCCCTCGAGCAAATGAACCGTCGCCGCGCAATGAATATGTTTCGCCCCCGGGCGTAACAAAAACGACGTATCCGGATACGCGGAGAGGAACGGCGCTGATGTCGAATGACAACGCCAACGGTTCCCCGGGGGAAATATCGTTTTCACTGATGTGTAAAGAAAGGGCGGAATGGCCATTCTCGCTCGGTATGATTGTACGAGCCCCGCATAATATAATGCCTGCGGTGAGAAGAGATGATGCAATTTTTACGTATCGTTTAGATGTCATAAAATATGAACGTGTGCCAATCCCTCAGTTTTGGGCTATATTCAGTTCATCTGTCATCCCCGCGGAAGCCCGCCTCGTAACAGCACACAGAATAACTCTTGCCACACGGCTAATCATACCACAGTATTCGACACAAAGTCAACAGATGAATCGTAGTCGATATTGATTATGGTTAGTTAATATGCGCGCACAATTCACGCGTGAGGCAGGTGGCGGATAGGCAAAAGAACCAGGGGAGAAATGTGATGGGGCGGGCAACTATTCTTCTTCGTTCTTATATCCGTCCCACATCTGCTCGTAATCTATCTCCTCGATCGTGGGCGTTCCCTTGGAGGCATCAGGACCCCAGTCCCTGAGCTCCCGGCTGGAAGTCTCGATCAATTCAGATTGGACTACTTCGTAGCTCAGACCGTCGTCGGTTTTATAATTGATCTTGTTTTTCAGACAGTAGCTCGTGATTTTTTTGAGTATCCGCTTGTCGGCGTTTTCCCGGAAGAACCGCCTTCGCTTCCTGCTCCACTTCATCCTGAATGCTTTGAGGAGCGTGTCTTTATCCTTGTCCGCGTTAGTTCCCCACACGTAAATGGTGCTCATCCCTGGGCCTCCCCTGCGACGCGACCGGGCTGCATATTTAGAATGCGACTCTGATAGATGCGGCACGATATACAAATTGATGGTGGCTGTCAAGGGGAAAAACAGGGGGGTTCGTAACCCCTCAGTTATAGGGGGGAAACAGTACGGACGATCATCCACTGATTTCACGGATGAGCACGGATTTTATTAATGGGAGTGCCTAATCTTTTACACATCCACGCGCTGTCATTGCGGGATCGCAATGACAATATTCTGATATCACATACATAAGCCGGAAACTGGATTTTTTCACACCTTCTGACCCATTACGCGGCGGTTACCGCACGGGGGCCGGGCCTGTTTCCGGCGTGCGTGCGCTGAGGGGGATGATGTCTATGGAGTCGACCCAGAGGTCCGCCCGGCCTGTGTGGATGATTCTGATATCCACGCGATCACGCGCAGGCATTTCGAAGTCGAGCTGCACGGGATTGTAACAGCCGCTCTCGCCGAGCTCCGGAAGGTTAAGATCGCGCGAGGCGAGGGGTTCATCTCTTTTCCACGCGCGCACCTCCATTCTGGCGAGGGCTTCTCTCCCCTTCGGGCGGTCGTACTTGAGCTTGACGAGCAGCCGGTACGCGCCTTTCTCCAGCGGATGGTAGGGTCCTTTCACCATGGCTCCGGCGGCCGATCTGTCGCGGTGAGCGAATCGAGCCAGCCCGCTCGATGAGGCAGCATCTTCAACGCGCTCCTCTCCTGTATCGAGAGGCATATCAGGAGCTCCATAGTGCCTCCGGCTGTTCACCGATGCCAGGTAGAGCACCGCCTCCGATCCATCAGGCAGGGGATAATTTTTGAGTCGCTGGAGGAGCGCCCAGGACTTTCCCCATTCACTGAGCTGCTGCCTCTGCGCTGCGGTGACGAGCCGCGCGAGAATGAACTGGGCCTCATCGGGGGGCATCCATCTGACCGGATATCCGCCCTGGTCTATATAGTAGAGGAGTGAATAGCGATTGAAGCGCGGATGCGGGGAGATGAACCAACCCAGTGTCGCCCGGTGATCGGATGTGCCCTCACCGAGGGTGGCGATGTCCGCGATGATTTTCTTGAGGGCCCAATCCTCGCGGCGCGGCAATCCGATGCCGTAGAAGGGAAATTCTGCGCGGAACGGCTCGAGGGGAAGCGGCAGGCACGAGGCGCATTTCTGGCGAAGAGAGGGAACTGCGAGAAAGATTGTGGACTGCCCCCACGGCAACCCGAAGTTGATTGCGAGAAAATTCAACGCGCTCACCGCCACAGCGGCGCCGGTGATCCCGTTCCGCAGAGACCCTCTTCTCACCATGGATGCGCCCGCCGCCGTCAGGAGCGCTGCCGCGGGGAGCACCGGCATGAGCAATCGCGGTGTCTTCTGTCTGGCCGGCATGAGCAGGATCATCGGCACGAACAGCCAGAGAATCAGCAGGAGGGAAGCCTTCCTGCGCACGACCGCGATGGTGAGCCCGGCAAGGAGGAGCAGCGTCATGGGGACGAGGAGCAAGGTGGTGGGGAAGGCGCAGGGATAAAAGAGGAGGCTTTTGAAAAGAGCGGCTGCCGAGGGAATGCCCCATGCCCCTCTCGCGAGCGACGCAATCGCTCTCGTGGAGTGAGCGCAATACCATGGACCTGCCACGAGCGCCGCAGCTCCCGCGCCGAAGGCAAGATTGCGCCTTCGGGCTGTGAGGGGGGCGGGGGAGAGCAACTTTCTATCCGAGGAAAGAAGGAGATACATGAGGGGGCCCACGCAAAAAATAACAAAGTGCCATGCGATAAGCATCCCCGCGCCACAGATGAGCCCCAGGAGGATGCTCCAGGAGGATCGGCGGGATGCCACCGCGCGCAGCGCGGCGTACATGGCGAGTGTCACCATTGTCGTTTCCGGGATGTCCGGGACGTAGATTTTGGACAATCCGACTATGATCGGATACGATGCGACCAGGGCGGCCCCGGTCACCCCCACCGTTTCGGAGTAGAGCCTCCTGCCGATGCCATAGACCGAGATGATCAACAGCGAGATGAAGAGGATGTTGACCATTCCCGCCGCCGATTTATCCGTGCCGCCCACGAGGTAGAAGGGAATAGTAACGACATACACAAGCGGAGGGGAGGTTTCATATCGCTTGAATAGCAGGAACGAGAGCCTTTCTTTTAGCGGGCGCTCAAGATCACCGAGGTAATGGAGGCTCGCACGCAGGCGCAGGGCCTCCTCCGGGAGGGGAGGCTGCGTATCAGAACGGTGCCACTGGTAGATGCTCACACCGCATGCAATGATGATTATTGCCAATATAAATGATGGACGCATAGTAACTACTCAGGTAGTCAGAAGTCAGGAGCCAGAATCCAGAATGGATCGCGAATAAGCTTCCAGTAGCTTACTGACCTCTTCGAGCAACTGCATTAACTCGGAAACATCGCCGTAGCCCAGGCCCTCAAGTGTCGCCGCCGGCGTCTTCATTCTAACTCCTGACTCCTGAATTCTGGCTCCTGAGCAGTTACGACGCATATATACCGAGGGACCTTATCGGCGTTTCTTTTCCCGGCACGCAGGTGAGATATTATACATAAGATATTGCACCTCGCGCTCGCACTATTCGAAGCAGGCGCAGGGCAGCGCCAGATGGTGCCGATATAAGTATGGGCTTTCCAAGATGCCGTAGCGCACACTTGCGTGCTCGTTACAGGGCTCTTAAAAGTACAGACTTTTGCACCTATCATCCAGAGCCATAGCAGGTGGGCACTTGGCTGGGCTATCTTGTTTTCGCGCGATGTCCCTTACGACTGGGCCGGCTCACAGTTTCAGGCCGCTGTGCTCCTCCGCGGAAAAGCGGCGGAACATCCGGCGTATGTCCTCCGTATACGCATACTGCTCATCCGGATTTTCCATTCTCTGCCAGAGGACAAAGGAGATGCCCTCCCGGGGGTTGTACCTGTCTCTGATTATCTTCAGGAGGCGGTAATTCCTCTGAAATTCACGTTCTCGTATTAGTCGCGCGAAGAGCGGTTCCTTTGTGCGCGGGAGAATCTCCATGATTATTATCGCGACATTGTTCGCGAGCAGGTAGGAAGCCCGGGGGCCGGTGCGTGCGATAATGGCGTCATTGATCCCGCATAAATCTATCGTTTCCATTCGCGAGTAGTAGGGGATTTGCCCGGCCTGATCTGTCGCGATCACCGTATGGGGGGGATAGTGGGCGGCGAGCCAGAGACCGATCCGCTGTTTCATCTGGGAGAGGTCGGGATTGACGAGCGCCCGGAGTGTGTCGACGCAATGCCGCGCACTGTTGCAACGATATGCGATGGTCCAAGAGAGGTCCCGGTTCCGCCAGATCGCTATTCTCGTGAGCGGCATCATCGCGAGGGAGAGGAGGAGCGCGAGCGCGGTGACAGCGCGGCGCACTGCCAGCATGCGCGCGCGCGCCGCGGAAGCTGCCGCGAGAGACGCGATCCCTTTTGCTGCAAGAAAATACACGACCGGCGCAACTGGAGCGAAAAAACGGAACCAGGGGAAGAAATCACCGCCCGAGACAACTGCAAAGAGGATCTGGGCGATGCAGACCAGCGTGCATACCTGGACGGTCACCGACCGGCGCCAGTTGCAGCTCGCACCGGTGATTGCAAGGAGAGAGACCGGCCAGGGGAGATAATACACGAGGTAATAGAAAAGGTACCTGAATCCCCGGTACTTTTGCACGACTGAACCGAGAGCGACCTTGGCGTAGTACGAGTTGGGGAGGAGGTCGCCGTAGTAACGGTAGCGCCAGAGCAGAAAGAGAGCGACCATGCCAATTGTCATCCCTATCCAAAGACGCGTCCATGACCATTCACTCCTCGACCGGATACTCGAGGAGACCTGGTGAGCGGCACATACACAGAGGAAGATTCCTCCCTCAGGGCGTGTACAGGAGAGCATAGCCAGGAGCAGCGCGAGCCTGAAGGCATGGATAAGATTTTTCTTTGCGGGGGAGTAATAGTAGATGCAGAGGATGATTAAAAGGGCGTGCAGGGGGGTTTCCATGCCGCTCTTGGCGTACACGAGGAAACCCTTGTCGAGGGATAAGAGAATCAGCGGGAAGAGCGTCACATACCACTGAACGTGATCGTCGTGGAGGGAAAGGCGCGTGAGGTAGAGGAAGAGGGCGAGAATCATGCACAGGCTCCCCAGCCTCATCCAGATGAAGACCGAGCCCGGGAGCAGATAGTACAATGCGCAGAGAAGTGTCCACAGGAAATTTGAATATCCTTCGACGCGCGCCCCGCCCGCGTAGGTAAGCCCATTCCCGCATGCAAGGTTCCGCGCGTAGATAAGGGAGATGTAGGCATCATCCATTATTAAATTGAATGGTTCCATCGCACACAGGATGAGGAAGATCACCACACCCGTCACGGTGCAGATGCGAATCTGCGTGGAGGAAAAATTCAAGAACGACTCCATTGATGGATAGTAGTGATACATGTTTTCATTGGGCTGATATCATCTCTTCCTATCGCTGCCTGGCGCGCTCATCGCGGGCGCGCGCATCGATATAAATATGCCGTGGAGCCGTCGGGAAGCGCATAGTTTTTCAATAGTGTGAGCGTGAACGAGGAAGGTATATAAGATGCGAGGAGCTCCTCGTAGTGGGGCTTCCTCGGCAGGGGGGCGGCCAGCAAAAAATTGCACCGGCGGAGCAGATCCTGCCGGATGAGGTGATCTTTGCGCCGCACCCCGTAGAGAAGGTAGTATGGCCTGATAGAGTATCCCCGCCGGCTGATCGCGTAAAAAAATTGATGCTCGGAGAAGCATGGCCGGGCAGCGGTGAGGAGCCCGAGGGCGGCCGCCCTTTCAGTACCCTGACTGAACTCCCGGACATCGCGTACTATTTCGTCTATCTTCCAATCTTCTCGCCGTGGAGGGCCGAAGAAGGTCTGGGGCACTCCCGCTTGGAAGATCACGCAGGCCTGGTTGTGGTTGGGGTAATCGGGGCTGTGTCCGGGCAGCGGTACATAGACTCGGCATGATCGATAGGGGAGGCCGAAATCTATCGCGAGCATGTTGGCCGCACTGAGTGCGAGTGCGAGAACGATTAACCCTCTCCTCCATGGGGTGGAGGCGATCAGGATGAGCCCCATGGCGGTGAGCACCGCGGCGGATGGCAGGACTGGCGCCAGAAAGCGCGCCTGCTTGTTTCTCATAAAAAACAGAATGCACATTGGAACAATGATCGCTGAGAGAAGGAGGGAGCTCAGCTTTTTATTTCTACCAAGAACGACGAGACTCACCGCAAGGATGATCACCAGCGGGAGTTGCACCAGCTGATCCATAAGGGAATAGGGATAGTAGATCAGCGAGTCCAGGCTGAGTACCGGTGGCGCATAATGTGAGCCGGTGGCGCCGTAGCCATACCTGGAGATATCTCCGATTATTTGAGATGCGTGCAACACATACCAGGGAGACGCCACAATGAGTGCGAGCAATAGCATTGACGTGAGGTTCCATAGGCGATGTTGCAGCGCCCGCGCACTGCCGCTGCGAACGAGCGAGGCGGAGGAAAAGCCCCGTATCGCGCACAGGACAAGCGGCCCAATGACGAAGGCGGGAAAGAGCCATTTGGTGAGCGCCCCAAAGCCGAGCGCGATACCCAGCATCAGAGAGAAGCTTCGCTCCTGGAATTCGCGTGTGCGGAGCAATAGGTAAATACCGAGCGCTACCATTGCGGTCAAGGGAACTTCCGTCATGTAGACTTTGCTGTCCTCAAGAATGAGGGGGTAGCAGATGAGCAGTATCGCCGCAAGCACGCCCGCCTTTTCGTTCATGAGCCTTCTCCCGATGCCATACGTTGCGAGTGCGGCACAAAGGAGGAACAGCAGGATAGTGGCACGGGCCACAACAAGGGACGTGCCGAGGAGGAGATAGAGGAGCGCGGTCGAGATATAGATGGAGGGGGGATAGAAATGGTAAGGCAGAAACCATGCGGTCGCGAAGCCTGTGAGGGCATGATGGATGAGGTAACGGTGATACGCCAGGCTTACATTGAGATGGCGGGCAGGATCGATGAGGGGAGGGCGGGTATCCATCAGCCACCAGGCCGCCACTACACCTGCCAGCAGTAGATACACCGCAAGCAGCACGCGCACGTAGCTCGATCGCTTTTCCATTGTAGTATACGGATGGCGTTTCAAATCAGGGGATGCGGCCATCAATCTAAGCGCGCTTCTTCTTTCGTGATGATTCTGAGGGCTTCGTGTGGAGTAGACGCCTCCCGGAGTTTTCGCAGAAACTCGTCGCTCTGGGACAGCGTGGCGATATTGGAGAGCGCCTTCACATGGGGACCGGACATCCCGGTGGGCGCCGCGAGGAAGATGAAGATGTGCGAGGGGGTGCCATCGAGTGAATCAAAGTCAATCCCCTCCCTGGAAATGGCCATCGAGCAGATGAGCTCATTGATGCCATCGATCTTGCAGTGCGGAACGGCGATCCCTCTCGCGAGGCCGGTGCTCCCCTTGGCTTCTCGCTCCATTGTCGCGTCGACGAGCTTTTCCCCGTCGCGTACCTTCCCCGCCGAGACCAGAATGCCAACCAGCTCCTCCACGATACCCCTCTTATCGCTGCGGGACAGGCCGATCCTGATCAGTTTTTCGGTGAGCAATTGCGTGAGTTTCATTATTCCCTTCCATGTTATATGCTGTCGTAGAGCGCCCTGATCTCTTCGTCCCCCTTGACGACGAGCACGGGGCATCTCGCCTCTCGGAATACTCTCTCCCCCTCGTTGTAGTAGCTGTCCCTCCGGGAGAGTGGTGTCTCGAGTGCGCCCATCACCAGTATGTCGGCGCCGAGCTCTTTCACCTTCTGAACAACAATTGAGTGGACATCGCCCTTCTCGAGGAGCGTGGTCATGGCGACGCCCTTGGCGTCGGCGAGGCCCTGCACGTGGTTGAGATACCGCTTCCCATCCTCTTCAAGATCGCGCTCGTAATCCATCTCTTCCATTCTGACAAATATGCGCGCCCTGAGCAGGTCCTTGAGCGTCTTCACGTCGACCACGTACACGGCGACGATTTCCCCCCCGATGAGCTTCGCGAGGGAGACCGCATACTGGGCCGCGATGAGGGACGCCTCATTTCCCTCAATGAAGACCATGATCTTTTTAATGCCGTGGCCGTTCGCCATGATGATGCTACTGGTTTATGGTTGAGAGTCGAGGGTTGAGGGAAAAGCATATTTATTCATCTGGACGCAGCCCTCAACCCTGAATGCTTAACCCTCAACCTTTTTCGCGAGCCGCTCCTTGATCAGCTTCAGGATGAAGAAGGCCTCCCGGTCTGATTCCTCGAGCGCGTCCTGGATATATTTTAAGGTTTCAGCGTAGTCCGGTATATATATTTTTTCAAGGGCGTTCACGCGCCGGATGGTTTTCTTTACCTCCCGGGAGAGGCGGATGATTGATATGCGAGTCCCGGCGACGTCGTCCAGGCATTCCAGCACCTCCTTGAATCGGAGCTGGGCCT
The DNA here is from genome assembly GCA_026392035.1 of Candidatus Auribacterota bacterium. Taxonomy (NCBI): domain Bacteria; kingdom Pseudomonadati; phylum Candidatus Auribacterota; species Candidatus Auribacterota bacterium. The sequence goes on from JAPLCX010000014.1 coordinate 11,337, forward strand.
CATCCAGCCAGAAGCTTGTTGGTCCGGGTGAGTAGAATGGAGGTGAACCGCTGAGGGCCGACTCTACGGTGGGCATGTTGACACCCATCACCCGCTTCTCGGTAATGCTCGTGTCGACGCTGAGGCCGACCGTCCATGAGGCCTCTCTCACCGCGCGCAGGCCGCAGTCCAGTATGGCTTCTTCAAGCGCGGCAAACGCCTCCTTGAGCTTCTCCTCGAGCAGCCGCTGGGCGTTGCCGGCCGCGGCCATGAGCCCCAGGAGCTCGGCGATGAGGATGTCTCTCTTCCTCGCAAGGAGCTCATGCCCCTCCCGGGCGAATGCGAGGCTCGTCTTCGTTTTGATCAGGTTTGATTTTGTGGGCGCGACGGTGTATTGGGACATGGCGGCTTTTTTCTTATTTTACACTTTAGGCTTTCGGCCGTAGTACTTGTCTATTTCCTCTTCGGTCATTCGATGCAGCTCGTCCCTGGGGATGAGGGAAAGCACGCTCCAGCCGAGATCGAGCGTCTGATCGATTGAGCGTTCTTCGTACTCACCCTGCCTCAAAAATTTGTTTTCGAAGTCGCTCCCGAACTTGAGGTACGTCGTGTCGAGCGGGCTGAGCTCCTCCTCCCCGATCACCGATGCGAGTGCGCGGAGGTCGCGGACATGCGCGTAGGCCTCGAAGAGCTGGCTGGCGAGGTGCGCGTGGTCCTCCCTGGTCAAGCCGGGGCCGATGCCGTCCTTCATCAGGCGAGAGAGGGAGGGAAGGCCCGCGATTGGAGGATAGATGCCTCGCTGGAACAGCTCGCGCTCGAGAACGATTTGCCCCTCGGTGATGAAACCGGTGAGGTCAGGAACGGGGTGGGTGATGTCGTCGTTCGGCATCGTGAGGATCGGCATCTGGGTGATGGAGCCGTCCGAACCGTTGATCATGCCGGCCCTCTCGTAGACGCTCGCGAGGTCGCTGTAGAGATAGCCGGGGTATCCCTTCCTGCTCGGGATGTCGCCGCGCACGGTGGCGATCTCCCGCAGGCTCTCGCAGTAGTTGGACATGTCGGTGAGGATGACGAGGACGTGCATGCCGAGCGAGAAGGCGAGGTGCTCCGCGAGCGTCAGGGCCGCGCGTGGCGTGGTCAGACGCTCGACGGGAGGGTCGTCGGCAAGGTTGAGGAAGAGCGCGACGTTTTCGAGAACGCCGCTCTCCTCGAAGCTGTCTATGAAGAAGCGCGCGCTATCATATTTTATCCCCATGGCGGCGAAGACGATCGCGAACGGCGTCTCCTCTCCCAGGATCTTCGCCTGGCGGGTGATCTGCGCGGCGATGCGGTTGTGCGGCAATCCGCTGCCGGAGAAGATGGGCAGCTTCTGGCCGCGGATGAGCGTGTTCATGCCGTCAATGGCCGAGAGGCCGGTCTGGATGAACTTGCGGGGGTAAACCCGCGCGGTGGGGTTGATGGGGAGGCCGTTCACGTTGAGGCACTGCTCGCTGATCGGCTCCGGGCCGTCGTCGCGGGGGCGGCCGATGCCGTCAAAGATCCTGCCGAGCATCTCGCGTGAAACGGGGATCTCGAGCGGCCTTCCGAAAAACCTGACCCGGGTACCGGGGATCGTGAGGCCCATCGTCCCCTCAAAGATCTGCATTGCGGCGAGCCCCTCCGCGGATTCCAGGATGAGGCCGAGCCTCTCTTTTCCGTCAGGGCCTGTCACCTCCGCGAGCTCATTGTAGCCCACGCTGCCGGCCCCGCGGATGATCACGAGCGGACCAACGATCTGATCTATTCCCAGGTACTCCCGGTCACTCCCCGCGCGATCAGCGGCGGCCATAGCGCTTTATCCTCCTGAATTGAAAATTGCAAATTGGAAATTGATCAGTGTTTTTTGCAGCGACAGTTAATTTATCTGTAGCTCTATAATTTACAATTTCCAATTTCACATCCGCGCATAGCGCGATTCCAGCTCCCCCATCGCCCGTTCCAGGTCGGCCATCATCCCGTCGAGCTTCTGCAGCTCGTCATTTTTCACCGTGAATCTCATCCTCATGATATCCCGGTAGATCTTGAGCCCCCTCACCGCGACCAGCGTCGCGCCTCTCTGGATGGCGCGGCTCCCGAGTTGATAGAAGCGGACGATGAGTTTGAGCATCTTCACCTGTTTCTCGAGGGGAGAATACATATCAATCTCGGCGAACACGTCCTGCTGAAGGAAGGCGGTTTTAAAGAGGCCGCAGGCCTCGAGTATGATACGCTGCGAATCCGGCAGCACATCAGGCCCCACCAGCTTCACGACCTGCTGGAGGCGGTTCTCCTGCTGGAGCAGGGCCATGATGTCGCGCCTCAGCTCCCTCCACTCCGGCATGCCCTGTTCACTCCACCAGGCGCCCAGATCGTCAACATACTCGCTGTAGGAATCGAGCCAGCTCACCGCGGGGTAGTGGCGCGCGTTGGCGAGTTGCCGGTCGAGCACCCAGAGGGCTCGGATGAAGCGCTTGGTGTGCTGCGTGACAGGCTCCGAGAAGTCGCCACCGGGGGGCGACACGGAACCGATGACCGATATCGAGCCCTCACTGCCACCGAGGTTGACCACCATGCCCGCCCGCTCATAGAACTCCGCGAGCCGCGTCGGGAGGTAGGAGGGGAAGCCCTCGTCCGCGGGCAGCTCCTCCATGCGCCCGGAGAGCTCCCGGAGCGCCTCCGCCCAGCGCGATGTGGAATCCGCCATCACGGCGACATGGTATCCCATATCGCGGTAGTATTCGGCGAGGGCAATACCGGTGTAGATGGACGCCTCGCGCGCGGCGACCGGCATGTTCGAGGTATTGGCGATCATGATCGTCCGCTCCATCAGCGGTTTTCCCGTGCGCGGGTCGAGCAGCTTGGGAAATTCGGTGAGCACATCAGTCATCTCATTGCCCCTCTCGCCGCACCCGATGAATACGATCACGTGGGCATCGCACCATCTGGCAAGGGCATGCTGAATGATCGTCTTTCCGGTGCCGAACCCTCCGGGAACCGCCACCGCTCCCCCCTTGGCAATGGGGAAGAGGGTATCGATGACGCGCTGGCCGGTGACAAGCATGGTCGAGGGGGAAAGCTTTTTTCTGTAGGGGCGCCCCCTGCGGACAGGCCACCGCTGGCAGAGCGTGAGCGGCCGCTCACCCGCCCCCGTCTGGATGAGGGCGATGGTGTCATCCAGGCGGTACTCCCCCTCCGGGGCGATCATGCTGAGCGTGCCCGAGAGATCCGGAGGCACCATCACCAAGTGTTCTATGATCTGCGTTTCCTGGAGTGAGGCGATGACCTGGCCGCCCTCGACCCGTTCCCCGGTCTTGGAGCGCGGCTTCACCAGCCATATCTTCTCCCTGTCCAGCGCCGGCAGGTGAATGCCCCGCTGGATGTACTGGTTGGATTGGTCGCGGATCACCTGCAGCGGGCGTTGGATACCGTCGTAAATCGTGCCGAGGAGCCCCGGCCCCAGCTCGACCGAGAGGGGCATCCCCGAGCCGTAGACGTGCTCGCCGGGTCTGATACCGGTGGTATCCTCATAGACCTGGATGGAGGCCTTCTCCCCATCCAGGCGCACGATCTCCCCGATGAGGCGGTCGTCGCCGACCTCGACCATCTCGAGCATCTGGGCGTCTTTGACCCCGCGCGCCTGCACGAGCGGCCCCACCACCCGGCTCACATACCCGATGATTCTGTTCGATAAGATATTGTTCATTGATTTTGGAACAGGATGCACGCAGATAAACGCAGATAGTTTTTTAGACTTTCAGAATTATTATCAGTGTGCATCTGCGTTCATCCTGTTTCGCCTTTCCCGAAAATTGCCTTTGCGACGAGGAGCCTGAGCTCCCTGTGCATGCGGTCCATCCTGCCTTCCAGCGTGTTGTGTATCTCGATCCTGCCCGTGCGGGCCCTGATGACGACACCCGTCCCCATGATCGCGTCCGCCGAGAGGCCGAGTGAAACCCCCGCGATTCCTCTCGTGGCGAGTTCATCAGTGAGCCGGCGCATGAAGGCTTCAGTGAACATCCATCGGTCCTCCTTCGCGACCAGGAGCTCAACCTCTTTTTCTCCGAGGTTCGTCACGCCGTCAATGATCAGGTGTTTCAGGGTATCCGGGTAGCCCGGCTCGGTGCGGAGCTTCGCGATGCGCGCGCTCACTCGCCGCAGGACCTCCGTGATGAGCGTTTCCCTCCCCAGGAGCTCGAGCTTTCTGGATTCAAGCTGTACCTTTGATATGGCCCGCTTCATATCGCGCGCGGCGCCCATCTCCGCCTGCCGGCTAATTTCGCCCGCGGCGCGCGCGGCCGCCTCACGCGCCTCACCGAGCCGCGCGGAGGCCTTCTCCTCCGCCCTGCGGAGGATCTCCGCGGCCTGATTCCGGGAATCCTCAGCGATCGTGCGGCAGAGTTCCCGGGCGCCTTTGTCTTCCATTATATATTCACTCCCACAGCCGATCTGATTATGTCGTGGATCGACTTCCGCTCACCCATTGGCCCCTTGCGGTCGGGTATTTGAATGATCAGCGGGAAATTGAGCGGGTAGTACCCCTTCAGATCAGCCTTCACCTCGGCCGCGAGCCGCTCGGTGATCACGATGATGGTTACCCCCTCGGTGGCGGTGGCCACCTTGAGCGCCTCACGCGCCTCGTATGGACTGTGCGCGGCGCGCCCGGTGATGCCCGCGAGGCGGAACCCGATTACCGTCTCTTCATCCCCGATGATAAAATAGGACATCTCGCACCCGCGCTCCTCAGATGCGCATCAGTATAAATATGGCGATGATCAAGCCGTAGATCGCGATGCCTTCCGCCAGCCCCACGAAGATGATCGCCCGCCCAAAGAGCTCCGGTTTTTCTCCGATCGCCCCGAGGGCCGCCGCCCCGACGTACGCAACGGCAAGGCCCGCGGCCACAGACCCCACACCGACAGCGATTGCGGCCGCGAGAAACCCCCAGCACATCACTGATGGGTCCACGTTTTTGGCGGCCGCGCCATCAGCCTGGGCGTACACCGCGTACACACCTCCCGCCAGGATGACCACCACCACGATGGTTGACATGATGAGGAGAGAGATTCTTATGAATTCGCGCAGCCTCCTCTCGACCATGGCGCTCATTGGCTTCCTCCTTTCATTGCTGGTTGATCGTTGAGAGTCGAGGGTTGAGGGGAAAACCGACCATGCACTATGGCACCCGCAACACTCAACCCTGAACCATCAGCCAATCTTCACCGGCTCATATCTGGTGCCCTCTTCGCTGAAAAATTTGCCGAAGAATTCATAGTACTCAAGCCTGATCGCCTGAATGGTGACGATGATGCCCTCCAGGAGAATGATGAGGAAATTTCCCACGACAATCAGGAGAAGGGAAACGAGGGTGCCGCCGGGGGTATTTCTGACCGCATCGGCCAGGGTAAAGACTGCCATAAAGAGCATGGCGTGCGCAAGCGCAAAAGCGGCCACCCGTATGAAGGAGAGCGTATTCGCGAGGAAGCTGAGGAAGATCTCCACGACCTCGATGATCGTCTCCATGAAATAGGTCATGACCCCCTCGGGGAAGAGCTTCGCGCTCTCGCCCAGGAGGCGCTGCACGGGCGCCTTCATGAAGAGCAGGAGCACCGGGACCCCCACGAGCAGCATCACCAGGGACCGGCTGAGTCCCGCCCCCCCGAGCACGAGCAGGTTGATGACCAGCCCGACTCCCCCCCAGTAGATGACGCCCGCGAGCAGGCCCGCCTTGTCGAAGACCCCCTTGATCCAGTCGCGGCTCCTGAGCGCGTCGACGATGTTGATGAGAATCCCCAGGCTCACGACCGCGACGCCGAAGTAAATCGCGGTTTTGATGAAGAATAATATGTTGTTCATGGGGCGCATCCAGAGCGGCGGGAACCACCGCTCCACGCCGAAGAAACTGCCATAGAGAAAACCACACACCATCGAGGAGAGTCCGCAGGAGAGGACCAGCGCCCCGATCCCCCGCACCTGCTCCTTGTACCGGCGGCCGGCGAGAAACGCCCCGAGCAGTGCGAGCACCAGCCCGTCCCCGATATCGCCGAACATCACGCCGAACATGATCAGGAACGTGATCGCGACAAATATCGTGGGATCGGTCGCATGGTATGCGGGGATGCCGTAGGCGGACGTGAGCAGCTCGAACGGGCGAATGAACAGGGGGTTTTTGAGAAGCACGGGTACCTTCACCCTCCCTCCCCTCACTGCGGAGATCTCGTCCGGCTTGCGCGTTTCGAGGTAGCAGTGGCCTGAGGTGACCGTGTCGAGCGCGCGGGAGAGCTCGGGGATATCCTTCTCAGGCACCCACCCTGAGATCAGGCAGGCGCTCCCCGTCTTTCGGAAGTAGCCCCTCGCCCGCGCGAGGAGCTTCGTGCAGTTGATCCGTTCGCTTATCTCCTGGAAGGGCTGCCGGTAGCGGCGCCGCGCGGCGGCGATCTCCTCGTCCATGGCACTCAGCTCGCGCCGGAGCGCATCTGTTTTCTGAGCCAGTGTTCTCTGCGCGTCCCCTGAGAGCTCCGATAGTCCGGAGGGGGGTATCACCTTCTCGAACGACGCCTCCTGGAGCGCGCGATCGAGGGCTGCCTTATCCCGTTTGAGCGTGAGCGCCACCAACGTGACCATGTCCCCCTCCATGCTTAACGGCATGAGGATGAGGGGGACCCCTTCCATCGCTCGCTCGATCAGCGGCAGGTGTGGACGCGGCACCTTTCCGGTGACTACTTCCAGGAAAGAGTAGCGCGCACCTGGCTCGATCCCCCCCAGTGGGGCAAATACTTTCAGTTCCTCGGACATTTTTAGGAGCTTCTCAAGTTCCTGGGCCTTCGATTCCCGCCCCACGACAAGCCCGCTCACCTCTGCCTCCGCCTCCGCAACCTTTCTTTCAGCCTCCTCGAGGTCGGCGAGCGTCATGTACTGCGTGGCCGAGGAAATCGTCTTCGGGAGATCCCTGATCCCTATTCCTGCCGCGAGCTCCCTGAGTTTCTTTTCGAGCTTTCCCGCGCGCTCGAGCGCCTCCGATGCGTGGACCGCGCTCAGGTCCTGAGCCCAACCCTCGATCTCGCTGAAGTCAGTGAGGTGCATGACCCCGTCCTCGGCGATCGTCTCGGTGACGGCGTCCACGTCCTCTTTGAGCACGAGCAGGCTCACCTGCCTCATCTTCTCCGGTGTGAACACGTTACCTCCGGAATTGTAAATTTCAAATTTACAATTTTCAATTTACAATTTCAAATTCCAACGGAGCGTATTATACGCTCCATTGGGAGTCCCAGGCTTTTCCCCGCGAGGATCCTCCGCAATGCGTGCCCCTCCGCCCTCACCAGGGCGAAGTAGGCAATCACGGTGCCGATGGTGAACGGATACCCTCCGAGCGCCCGCCGCGCCTCGCGTTCGAGAATTTCTCCGAGGAGCGCCTGGATGAGCCGCAGCTGATCAATCGTCCCCCTCTCCCCGGCCATTGACCTGAGGGGAGGCAGCGGCATCGTCCGGAGGGCGGCGATGAGCGCTCGGGCATCCCTCGATGAGTAGGCGTCTACCAGGATCTGCTCGCTGAGATGCAATCCGCCGGGCAGCAGCACGCCGCGCGCATCGCCCGCAGGGAGACTGGAGTACCGCTTCAACCTGAGGAGGATCTCTATGTTGCGGACATCGATCTCGATACCCATGATCCTGGCTGCCACAGAGCTATCCAGGTTGCCGAGTGTTTCGATGGTTTCCCACAGCCTGCGGAAGTAGTCGGCTTCAAGCGCCACCTCCAGGGGGAAGAGCTGTCCTGAGCGGCGATAGCGCTCATAGCCGGCCATGAGCGCCTTCTTGTACGGGGTGGCATCAAGGAGGAGAATGATCTCCTCGATGCTCGCTGCCTTCAGGATGTCGTCCACCGGGATATCCCAGCATATCTTCTCTTCAATGATGCTGTCTCGTTCCCCCCACTCCTTTTCTCTCCAGAGCCTCAGCAGCCCCTGCACCTTTCCCACGTCGTACCGTTCCATGAGCGAGAAGATGAGGTTCGCCACAGCGCCCCGCGCGTGGCCGAGGGCGCTCCGGTACCGCCCGATCTCTATTTTCAGGAGGGCCTTTTCAATGAGCTTCAGGGGGGCTCCTGATTCGATGAGCGCGGAGAGTTCCCTGTAATCGGTGCCTCTCAGGAGCGACGCAACTTCGCTCATGTCCGCCGCGCCGGTGAGCGCGCTCATCTCGCGCGTGTCGAGACACCTGCTCAACCTGGCCCGAAGGAGGGCGTTCAGATAGACGTATTTCTTCAGCGATTTCATCGCAGGAGGAACTCCATCGCCCTGTGCACGGCCGCGGCTACCCCTGCCTCCCGCTCCCGGGCATCCCGCTTCACCCGGGCGCCGGTATCCGCAAGGATTTTTGACCGCGCCGCGTCGCTCTCGCTGCGCGCCCGGGCCCGCCCGGATTCCGCCGCTTCGTTCGCCTCCCCGACCGCGCGCTCCACAATTTCCCTCGCGCGCGTCTCGACGTCCACGAGCATTTTCTCCGCGCTCGATCTCGCCTCGGCGATCAGCTTCTTGCCTTCAGCCTCGGCACGCAGGACCTGGTCGATGGCTTCTTTCATGGCCATTGATGCACGCTCCTCTCCCGCCCCGCACGGCATGGATTGACGTGAAGATGGGCCTGATATACTGTGCAGGAGATTATAGCGCAGGGATGGGGTAAAGTTAATGCAAAAGAATCCCGCAGGGGCTACTTCCGCCGGACGGCTCCCTCGTGCAGGATGAAATCAACCTCACGCTTGAGCATGTCCACGCGCGCGACCTGGACGGTCACGGTGTCTCCCACCCGGAATCTCCGCTTCGTCCGCTGGCCGATCATGCTTGCCCTGTTTCTGGCGACCCGATAGAAGTCATCCGTGAGGCTGGACACGTGCACGAGTCCCTGGAGGAGGTAGTCGTTGAGGTACACCGATAGGCCGAAATCCCTTATCTCCGTGATGACGCCCGTGAGGAGGTCGATGGTGCCTGCGTCAAGGTGGGATTTGATGTACTGCAGTTTCCTGAGCTTCAGGCACTCCCGCTCAGCCCCCTCTGCGGTCTCCTCGGCCTCGGAGCAGTGCGCGGCGAGCTCCTCGAGGCCGGGAGGAGCGGCGACCTTCTTCCCGGCGCGCGCCTGCCGCAGGAACCGATGCGTGATGAGGTCAGGATATCTCCGGATGGGGGAGGTGAAGTGGAGGTAGTTGAGGCAGCCAAGGCCGTAGTGGCCGGTGTTGCGGGTTGAGTATACCGCGAGCTTCAGCGAGCGCAGGAACGCGAGGTGGAGGGCGTACGATTCGGGTGTGCCCTTCAGCTGGTCAAGGAAGGCCTGGAGGGCCCGCTTGTCGTGTATGTCGCGTATGGAGTAGCCGAACGGCTTGATGAGCTCGAGGTACTCGCACAGGTCTTCGTCATCGGGCGGGTCATGCACGCGCCAGAGGGTCGGAACGCCGCGGGAGACGAGGTAGCCCCCGACCGCCTCGTTGGCGGCGAGCATGAACTCCTCGATCATGATGTGTGAATTGTCGAACTCCTCGCACCGCACGCCGGTGACGTGCCCCTCCCCGTCGTACTCGATCAGCTCCTCGGGCATGTCGAGGTCGAGCGCGCCGCGCGTGAACCGGTTCTTCCTCAAGGTGAGCGCGAGCCCTTCCATCTCCTTGAGCACGGGCAGGAGTGCGCGTTCCGTCTCCTCCTCGGGCGGGGCCTCGCCGCGCAGGAGAGAACCCACCCTCGAATAGGTAAAGCGTTTGCGGGAGCGGATGACCGTTTCAGGGAAGCGGCAGTCGAGCACGCGGCCCTGCTGCGAGAAGGTGATGAACACGCTCTGGGTCAGCCGGTCTTCATTTTCCTTCAGGCTGCATACGCCATTGGAGAGTGTTTCGGGGAGCATGGGGAGCACCCGCGAGGGAAAATAGACGCTCGTGGAGCGCGCGCGCGCCTCCTCATCGAGGAGGCTGCCTGGAGCGACGTAGTGAGCGACATCCGCGATGTGGACGCCGAGGATCCAGTTGCTCCCGCTGCGGGTGAGCGACACCGCATCGTCGAAATCCCGCGCGTCCACTGGATCGATAGTGAACGTCGTGTCGCCGCGCAGGTCCTCGCGCCCCCTGAGCGGATGGGCGCCTGATTCCTGGCTTGCGCGCAGCGCCTCCCGGAGGAGGGCGTGTGAAAAATCCGTTCTGAGTCCGCGCTGGTGTATGATGGAGAGGAGATCAGTTGTGGGGTCGCCGGCGTCTCCCAGCACCGAGGTGATCACACCCTCCGGGCTCACGTGTTTGCTCGCCCACTCGGTTATCTTCACCACGACCTTCTGCCCCACACGAGCGCCTCCCGTGTCGCAGGGGGCGATATAGATATCGTGCTGAATCCGCGGGTTGTCGGGCACGACGTAGAGGAATCTGCTGGATTTGTTGAGGGTGCCCACGAGCGTTTCATTCGCTCGCTCGAGGATTTTAATGACCTTCCCCTCGCGTCGGGGCCCCTTCCCTCTCCTCCGCCCTCGTTCTGTCCCGATGAGCCTCACCACGACCGTGTCTCCGTGCATCGCGTGGGACATGTTCTCACTGTGAACGTACACATCTTCTCCACGCCGCCCCGAGGGAGTCACAAAGCCGAACCCCTTGGGGGTCACCTCCAGCCTCCCGGTGATCAGGCCGAGCTCCTGCGGGAGCGCGTAGCGGTTCTCCTTGACGCGTACCAGCTCGCCGTCGCGCTCCATGGCATCGAGGAGGTGCCTCATGGCTTGAGACTGTGAGCCCGTGATTCCAAAGTGGCGGTACAGCTCGGCACGCCTCATCGGTCGGTACCGGGGTGAAGAAATAAATTTGAGGAGGAGATCCCTGGTGAGTGCCGTTTCGATGTTCATGTTTCTATAGTATATCAATCAGCGGAGAACGCTAGAAAGGAAAGACCCTGAGGAGCGAGCCCTCACTTCTCCGGGTTTTTTCGCGGCGCGGCCGAGTCAGCGCTATCGAGCTTCGTACTCCTTGATGATCTTCACGCTGCCGAGACCGTCCCTGATCTCGAATACGGGATTGTACTGGTCGCCGTCCGGATAGCCCTTGAAGCGCGCCTCGAACTTCTTCCCCTTGATGTCGATCAGGTAGCTTTTGCCCGCGACGCAATCCTCGTGCATCATTTTGGAATTCATGAACCCCCCCGCGCAAATACGTTGTGGATTAGTTGTGAAAAAGACCAACGACACATCGGTAAACGTGCCGGGCAGAATATTACATAATGATGCTGTTATGTCAATAAAAAAATTCCATTTTTTGATGGTGCAATTATAGACGCTATCTGCGGACTGGCACGGATAGGCGCTGAAGGCTAAACGTTTAAAGGCCTCCCCACAGAGGCAGAATGGGAGAAGGCGGCGCGTGGCACCGATGGGCGCGTCTGGCCGTGGGGGAACACGTGGCAGCCGGGTCTGTGCAATAGCTGCGAGCGGCTCGCAAAGAAAAAGCTGTGGGACCTGAAGGACTGGGATAAATGGTACAAGACCTGGCTCCTGCTCGATCCCGTGAAGAGAAACGAAGACACTACGATGCCAGTGGGCAGCTATCCCCGGGGTGTCAGCCCCTATGGCGTTCACGACATGGCGGGCAATGTCTACGAATGGTGCGAGGACTGGTGGGATGAGGACTTCTATCAGAAGGAAGGGGGGAAGAGGGATAACCCCGTCTGTGATACACAATCGTCGAACAGCAAAGTGACAAGGGGCGGATCATGGCGGAGGCATGGATCAGACAGCGCGAGGTGCGCGTCCCGGAGCCGCTACAGATACAATGCGGTGGATTGGCCTGATATCGGGTTTCGGTGCGTGCGCAGTCCCGGTGACGGGATCTAACGGGATCGTACCCTAGGGCCCACTATCGTTTAGCCGTGATTGGTTCCGGATGCGAGGGCCGTCCAGTTTCCAGCGAATAAAGAGTCTATGGCGCGATGCTGACGACGCTGCCTATGGCTTGCACAACGAGCACGGTTTCCTCCCGGCGGCGATTGCCTCATCGCGGGTCTTGTATTTGACGAGGTTGGCGGCGGATATTTTCTTTGCCCATTCGCAGCTCGCGCGGTGGAACGTCTTCCCGTTGGCGCTCGCGCAGAGTTCTCCTTCTGCGGCGGCCGGTGCCTGAGACTTAGCCCCTCCTCCCGCCCCTGCGGCAGCCAGGTCTGGTTTGCATGTTTTGCAGGGTATATACCCGGCTTTCACGGCCTCTTCGTACGTGTTGAAATAAATGCGCTTGCCCGGCGACGTCTTTGCCCCCCATTCGCAGCCGGCGCGGTGAACCTTCTTGCTCCCTTTATTGCCGATAAAGGGGGCGGTTGACGGGGCTTCCGCCTGCGTGGTGCCCGGTGCGGCGATGGGGGCGGAAACTTGCGGAGCTGCCTTCTCAGCGGGGGCGCTTGCCGCTTCCGGTTGCGCTGCTGTTTCTCCTTCCGGCACAACCTGTTTCTGCTCAACTTGAGCCGCTTCTTCTGATGGTGCGGCCGGCTGATCCTGTGCCTGAGCGGCACCCAGCCGGCACAACAAAATCGCCGCGGCGACATAGAAGAAAAGCAACTTTCTCATACCTCCTCCTTTTGCTTGAAGCGCGCGCATCGCCGGCGCCGCATGGCTCGCACCCCGCATCACGAGAGGCGGGCGCGAGCGACGGGCCACGGCTCAGGCGCCGCGCCTTTTTTTTCTGCGCATCGCGCACGCGGGTGGTTCGAAGATGACCCTCATGTGCGCGGGGACCGACGTGGTGAGCCAGACGTTTCCGCCGATCACCGCTCCCCTGCCGATGACCGTCTTCCCGCCGAGAATGGTGGCGCCGGAGTATATGGTGACGCCATCCTCGATGGTCGGATGTCTCTTCTTCCAGCGATATCGCTCCACGTGGTGCGGCACGCTGAGCGCGCCGAGGGTCACCCCCTGATAGATGCGCACGTTCTTCCCGATTGTCGTGGTTTCGCCGATGACCACCCCGGTTCCGTGGTCAATCATGAAATATTCGCCGATGGTTGCCCCCGGGTGTATGTCTATGCCGGTGCGGGAGTGGGCGTGCTCCGTCATGATCCGCGGGAGGAGCGGAACCTTCTTGATCCAGAGCACATGGGCGATGCGGTACACGGTGATCGCCGCGAGGCCCGGGTAGGCGAGGATGATTTCATCAAGGCTCTTCGCCGCGGGATCTCCGCTGAAGGCCGCGCTCACGTCCGAGTAGAGCGCCTTCCTGAGCGCGGGGAGTTCCTTGAGCAGTAGCCCTGAGATCTCATGGGACCTGCGCAGGCAGCTCTTCTCCCCGATGCCGCACTCAACACTGTCCGGCCGGCAGCGGCTCTCGTTTTTACAGAAGTATCGGAAGCATTTGTTGATCTGGTCGGCGAGCTGCTGGTACACCGCGGCGCACTTCGCACCGAGGTGGTATTTGATGTTCGTCGCGTTGAGGTCGCTCGTTTCAAAAAATCCCGGGAAGATTATTGAAACGAGGCTCTCAAGGGTTTCAATGATCTCCCCCTGTGCGGGGAGCGACGGGCCCTTGATGTGGTTGATGCCGCCGTGGCGATTGTAGGACTGGATGATCCGGTCAACGGTCCTATCCAGCATCTCGCGGAGCTTTTTGTCACGTGTCATGAAACCCCCTCAGAATAACTCGGAAGTATAGCATGATGGGCTTGCGTTGACTATGGCTTATTGGGTGGTATATAGTAGTCACTGTTCGGAAAGGCCGGATGAGGACAGGGATTGTAGCGGCGCTCGTGGCCATGATGCTGTCGCGCCAGGCGCTCTGCGAGCGCGTGCATTCAGGCGATGCGCCTGTGGAGCGGTGGTTCGGTGCTTCGGCGGCTGACTTCGCAGCGGCCGGCAGGTTCGCGGGCAGCCCGCTCAGGGTCAAGGCGAGATTCGTAAAGATACTCGCCGGCGGCGAGGGCGTGGCCGTGCAGCAGCAGGGAATTGCTCCGGGGGGCACACTCACCTTCCTCGTCGCCGCCGCGGGCGGGGAGATACGGTGCGAGGTGAGTGATCGGGCGAAGTGCGGTGCGATTGTCCGCGAAATGAAGCGCGCCACGCCTCTGGTGATCCACGGCGCCCTGGACGCGCGGCGGAATGCGTTCCTCGTTGACACGATCGTCCAGGGCTGGGGGCGCGATCAGATGGAGGGTGGTTCATAGCTGATGCGACTGCGCCCGCTGTTTCCAATCTTCGTTGATCTGGCCCGGCGTCACTGCCTTGTCGTGGGCGGTGGTCGCGTCGCCGAACGCAAGGCGAGGGGGCTCGTCGCCGCTGGGGCGAGGGTGACGGTGGTGGCGAGGGCGGCGCATGCTGGGATTGTGCGTCTCGCGCGCAGTAAAAAAATCAGGCTGATCACACGGGCTTTTTTACCCGCCGACCTGCGCGGTGTTTTTCTCGTGGTGTGCGCGACAGACGCCGCCGCCGTAAACGCGCGGGTAGCCGCGGCAGCCAGGCGGAGGAGTATCCTCGCGAATGTCGCGGATATGCCGGCGATCTGCGATTTCTTCCTCCCCGCGATAGTGCGACGCGGACAATTGCAGATCGCCGTATCGACCGCGGGGAGCAGCCCCGCGACGGCCAGCCGGATAGCGCGGGATCTCGAGTGTCGGTACGGGCGTGAGTACGCTGACCTTTTGAGCATGATGCGCTCCGCGCGGGCGCGGGTCATCGGGCGCGTCCCGGCAGGGGCGCGGCCTGCGGTCTTCGCGGCGATGTCATGCCCCGCGATCATAAGGCTTCTCCGCAGCGGCAGGAGAGCCGCCGCCCGCCGCGCCATGGAACGGGTGATTCAAAAAACGATTCGTGGAGGTGGCCAGAGCAGGCGAACCTAAATTTTATTGGGATTTGTGATTTTGGATTTGGGATTTGCCTGCCCGCCGGTTGGCAGGCGGGGGATTTCTCTTCGAGGGGGTGCATCGTGGTGATACAGCGGATGGGCAGGGTCTTCCTTGTCGGCGCCGGTCCTGGCGATCCCACCCTGATCACCGAGAAGGGGAAGAGCCTCCTCTCCCTCGCGGATGTCATCCTCTATGACCACCTCGCGAATCCCTCCCTCCTGCGCTTCGCGCGGGAAGACGCTGAAAAAATCTGTGTGGGCAAGTCAGGCGGCAGGCGGAGCATCAGCCAGTCTGCGATTAACAGGCTCCTCGTGCGTGAGGCCCGTCGGGGGAAGCTGGTGATACGGCTCAAGGGCGGTGATCCGATTCTTTTCGGGAGGGGGGCTGAAGAAACCCTGTGCCTTTCCCGGGAGCGCATCCCATTCGAGATCATACCAGGCGTCTCCGCGGCGCTCGCGGTCCCCGTGTGCGCCGGCATCCCGCTCACGATGCGGGGCGTGAGCTCGTCCGTGACCATCCTCACCGGCCACGAGGCGGACGGTGGCAGGGGGAGAGGAGTGGATTGGGGTCGTTTGCTGAGGGCGGACTCGACATTCGTCGTGCTCATGGGCGTGAAGAACCTCGAGGAGATTGTGAACCGCTTCCTCGCGGCCGGCAAGAGCCCTCGGCTCCCGGCCGCCCTGATAGAAAGGGGAACCACCCCGTTGCAGAGAACGGTGGTCGGCCCTCTGGGCCGGATCGCCAGGATTGGCCGCAAGCGTCGCGTCGCGGCTCCGGCGATCCTCGTTGTGGGTGAGACCGTCGCCCTACGCAGACAGCTGCGCAGCGCCGCGACATTTCCTCTCCGGGGCGCCAGGGTACTCGTGACGCGCCCCGCGGGGCAGGCGGAACGCATCGTCCGTCTCCTTGAGCGGAATGGCGCGGTGCCGCTCGTCTATCCGCTGATACGGATAGAGCCCGCGCGCAGCTTCGGTCCGCTCGATCGCGCGATCGCCGCGATCACGCGCTATGACTGGATTATTTTTACCAGTGCGAACGGCGTGCAGGCGTTCATGGGCAGGCTCGATTCCCTCGGGTATGACTCCCGTGCCCTCGCGCGCGCGGAGATTTGCGCCATAGGTCCGGCTACGGAGGCAGAGCTTTGGAAATGGGGTTTGAGGGCGGATTGCCTGCCGAAGGAATTCACCACAGAAGGGATTATAGACGCCCTCACCTCACGGGGGGAGATTGAGGGGCGGTTGTTTCTCCTGCCGCGGAGTCAGCTCGCGGGCGAGGCGCTTCCCGGAGCGATCCGGAGGCTGGGTGGGCGCTGCGTTGAGGCAGCGGTCTACAGGGCGCTGCCATCGAGAGACAGCGCCCGGGCGATCATGCGTCTGATCGAAGAGGGAGGCGTTGATCTTGTGGTTCTGACGAGCCCGTCGGCGGTGGGGGTGTATGCGAAGATGCTCAAGAGATCTTCAGTGAGGAAATTCCATGAGCCGGTCATCGCGGTCATAGGGCCTGTGACGGGGCAGGCGGCTGTGGAACACGGGCTGCGGGTTGTGATCAAGGCGCGCACGCACGCCGATGAGGGGCTTGTCAGGGCACTCGTGAATTTTTGGAAAGGAAAAGGGAAAGCAAAAGCAGCGCACCGGCATGCGCCACCGTAGGCCCCTCGCCACAGAGGCGACCGGCTGAAGCTCTGAGCAACACCCCACGAGCGGCTATTTCGCGGAGATGTTCATCTCCGGGGGGTAGACGTCCTTCAGCTCTTCGTACGGTACTGGCCCATGGTTTATAAAGACAGGTATTGGCCAATAAGGCATATAATCGAGATGAGGCCCCCCCCCGAAACTCGGCCGATAGGCATAGTTGCGGCAGCCAGAGACCGATATCCACGCGGCGGTCAACATGATGAGAACAAGTAAAAGCTTCTTTGCCATTTTGCCCCCCTTCGTTTCACATGGCTGCATGATGATCTAATGTAATATACGTGATCTGCCCGTTGCCTGTCAATATTTTTTATGGAATAAGTGTAATGCCTCAGTGGAGCGCTGGGGGGCTTTATCACTGCTTCACTGAGCGGTTACAAATAAGTATGCAGCTAGGGGTCAGAGAAGTGGTCGGAGGCTTATACAAGAACCATCACCGATGGAGGTAGACCATGGCGTATCCAATTCAACGATTGAGGCGATTGCGGATGAAGGACGGACTTCGCCGCCTTGTGAGGGAAACAAGGATAGCTCCTGAATCCCTGATCATGCCTCTCTTTGTGAGGCCCGGGAGAGGGGTGCGAAGACCAATTCCCTCCATGCCGGGGCAGTTCCAGCTCTCTCAGGACGAGGCGGTTGAGCAGTGCCGCAGAATCGCGGAGCATCGCCTGGGTGGCGTTATCCTCTTCGGCATACCGGACGGGAAGGACGCGCGCGCGAGCCGGGCCTATGCCGAGGATGGGATTATTCCCGAGAGCATCCGGGCGATCAAGAGGGAGATCCCCGGACTGATCGTCATCACCGATGTGTGCCTCTGTGGGTACATGGATCACGGCCACTGCGGCGTGGTTAAAGCAAATCCCCCGCCTGCCAGCCGGCGGGCAGGCAAATCCTCCCTCGACCCCGAAGGGGGTCTCGGGACGAGAACCCCTGCGGGGCAAATCCCTGCCCGTCCGGCAGGCGGGCCAAATCCCAAACCAATAAAAGCGAGTCACGAGCCACGAGCCACGAGTCACGGTTACTATATTGACAACGACGCCACGCTGGAGCTGCTCGCGGAGACGGCGCTGGCGCACGCGCGCGCGGGGGCGGACATGGTGGCGCCCAGCGACATGATGGACGGCCGCGTGGGCGCGATCAGGAGCGCCCTCGATCGCAACGGATTCCAGGACATGCCGATCATGTCGTATGCCGCCAAGTACGCCTCCGCGTTCTACGGGCCGTTCCGTGACGCGGCGGAATCGGCCCCCCGGTTCGGCGACAGGCGCTCCTACCAGATGGACCCCGCAAACGCGGTTGAGGCGCTGCGAGAGGTCGCGTGCGATATCGAGGAGGGCGCCGATATCGTCATGGTCAAGCCGGCGCTCGCGTACGGTGATATCATCCGCAGGGTGAAGGACGCGTTTCGCGTGCCGGTGGCGGCGTACAGCGTGAGCGGTGAGTACGCGATGGTGAAGGCGGCTGTGGAAAGGGGATGGTTCGACGAGCGGATGGTCGTCATGGAAATACTCACCGGGCTGAAGCGCGCCGGCGCTGATATCATTGTGACCTACTGGGCCGAGGACGCCGCGCAATGGCTGAAAAACGGCTGAAGGTTGAAAGTGTAAAGTTGAAAGAATAGCGAACTATAAGTTCCGGACTATTTTGTACGATTTGATTTTCCTGTCCAACCGGTTGCGGGATATCCCGAGCATCTTTGCCGCCATGCTCTTGTTCCAATGCGTGCGCTCGAGAATCTGGACGATGCGGTCCCGCTCCGCGTCTTCGAGCGTGACCCCCCCTTTTTTCTCGGGGGTATACGTTTTTATTTCCGCCGGGAGGTGCTCGGGCAGCAGGATGTCGCCGCTGCCGAGGACGAGCGCGCGCTCGATGGTATTCTTGAGCTCGCGGACATTCCCGGGCCAGGCATAGGCCATGAGGAGCTCCATGGCCCGGGGGCTCGCCTGTTTGATTTTTCTGCCGACCTGTTTCGCCTGCTCTTCGAGAAAGTGTGCGACCATCCTGGGGATGTCTTCTCGTATCTCGCGCAGCGGTGGGGCGTGTATTTCGATTACCTTGAGGCGGTAGTAGAGATCTTCGCGAAAGCGTCCACGCGTGATGGCGCTCTCGAGATCCTCGTTCGTCGCGGCGATGATACGCACGTCAACCCTGACTGTCTCTGACCCCCCCAGCCGTTCGAAGTCCCTGCTCTCCAGGACGCGCAGCAGCTTGAGCTGGGCCTCGGGGGATATGCTCCCGACCTCGTCCAGAAATACGGTGCCTTTGTCCGCCTGTTCAAAGCGGCCGATCCGGCGTTTCGAAGCGCCGGTGAAGGCCCCCTGCTCGTGCCCGAAGAGCTCACTCTCGATGAGCGTTTCGCTGTAGAGGGTGCAGTTGACGCAGGTGAACGGTTTGCGCCGCCGCGGTGAGTTGTAGTGTATGGTCCTGGCGATGAGCTCCTTCCCCGTCCCGCTCTCGCCGCGGATGAGAACGGTGGAATCGGCGGTGGTGACCTTCCGGATAATCCCCATGAGCTGTTTCATCGGCGGGCTGTCGCCGATGAGGTGGTGTTCCAGGCGGAGCTGCTCGATGATCTGAGCGTTGTCCCGCTCGAGTTCCGTGTGCAGGCGCGCATTCTCGATCGCGAGCGCGGCGTGGTTGGCGAGGGCGGTGAGGAGGGCGATATCAGTGGCGTCAAAGCGCTCGTCGTCTTTTTTGTTGATCGCCTCTACCGCGCCGATGAGCCTGCCGCGGCTCATGATGGGCACGCAGAGGATCGAGCGGGTGGAAAAGCCGAGTTCCCTGGAGATATCCTGGGACCATTGCGAGTCCGAGGCGACGTCGTGGGCGATGTACGGTTTCCTGTTCTTGATCACCCAGCCCACGATTCCCTTGTCCGCGTCCAGAGTAAAACACATGATCTCCTTTGCCTTCTCCCCCGCGCTCGCCTTAAAGAAGAGGCGCTCACCCCTCTCATCAATGAGGATCAGCGAGCTCGCCTCGGTGTGGAGGAGTTTGTTGGTGAGCTCCATGAGGGAGTCCAGCACCTTGTGGGCTTCGAGCGTTGAGTTGAGCAGGGAGCTCGCTCGGAGCAGATCCGCGAGGTGCTCCTTGCCGAGGAGGTTGAGATGGGCGCGATCCCGCTCAGGTACCATAGCGTCATGACTATATCACAGCGAGCGTCTAAAATCAATCCGGGATGCGTGGGCGCAGTCCCTGGGGGCTATGGTATTTCCATATTGTAGTAGCTCACTGCCTCAATCGTTAAGCTTTACACCTTACACTTGTCACTCTTCACTCTCCACTGTTGTATAGTGTAGCAATCCGGTGCCTGAATGGACCAATATGGAGCACGCGAAAATTGCTTTTAAAATATGGACCTGTAGGGTGGCATCAGCAATACAATGCGATACCTTGCTGCGGAGGACGATGCGAAAATCGCAGTCGTTGCGACTTTTTTGTGCGCATGGCATCCAACTTGCTTGTTTGTAGTGTAGGTAGAGCGATGACAAGAGGATGCGGACGGGCTCTTAAGGGTTTCATGGCATATGAAGGGCGGGTGGTCTGGATGAAGCGGGAAGCGCATGCGCCGGATAATTTCTCGAAGCAGGAAATCTTCTCGTCACTGGACAGTCTCCTGGAGGCGGGTCCGTTGAATTTATGCGGGATCACATTGGAGATGCCGGTTGCATTCCACATCACCCACGAGAGGGCGAGGGAGCTGTTCAGGGAGTGGGCTGAAACAGTGACGGGACGCTATCGAAAAATAGTGGATTTGGATGGGAATGTCCTCTTCAAGTTGAAAGGCGCCACGGACAGCGGTGAGGCAAAAGAAGCGCACGGGATTGGCGCAATGACAGGCGCAAGGGCAGGGGCGGGCAGCAGCTAAAGATTATATATACGGAGCGGTATTTAGGGTATACTGCGAGGGACGGGGTTCGTAATTCATCACCGTGGCCGCCCGGCGGTTTTGAAATGGAGTTACTTTTGACATGCATCGGCACCGAGGGTTGGCTATTATTGTCTGGGGGGCGGTTGGGCTATTCCTGCTCAGTGGCCAGGATGGCACTCATGTGTCAGCCCAGCCCCAGTGTGATTCCAGGACTCCCGCTCCTGGAGCGGCTGAGGCAGGCCCGTTAATCGCCACCGGCAGGGGGCGCCGGCCCTGGCGGAGCGCGTCGAAGGCGCAGGTGAGGCTTATGGCCAAGCGGGCGGCGATGGTGGAGGCATATAAGAACATGGCGGGCATGCTCGGCATGTCGGATGGCGGGCCGAGAGAGGGAACGGGCAGCGAACATGTTGAGGGATTCATCAGGGGGGCCCGGCTCAAGGAAACTCGCTACTATGCGAACGGCGATGTCGAGGTTGATCTTGAGATGACGATCCCTGCAGGCGGTGTGCGCGAGGGATCTTCTGAATCGGCGGCAGGTAGGGCAAAGGGGAAAGATAGGGAGTTGCTCTTCGTTGAGAAAGGGGGTGGGACGATCGGCGAATCCGAATGGCGGGAGATTTTAGGCAAGGTCCGAGCTCCCGGGCATTGAGTGCCATTCGCGGTGAGGGGGTTGAGCGGTTGCGCGGAGCGCGTGCAAAAGCTCACAGGAGCTCACGCGATCCGCACGCGACACGCTGCATGGGTTTGGAGAGATGGGGACAAGAGGCGCTTGATCATTCACGGCATTTTCGTACAAGATAGAGGAAAGGAGGATCGACATGGAGAGGAAAGTGATGTTCTGGACGCTGTTCCTGATAGGTCTCATCGGTTTGTCTGGATCAGTGATGGCGCAGGGGCCGCTCTCACCCGGCCAGGAAAAGCTTATGGCCAAGAGGGCGGCGCAGGCAGACGGCTACCGCAAGCTCATGGAGGAGATCAAGGGCCTGCACATTGACTCCCAGACATACGTCAGGGACTATATCGCCGAGAGCGATCAGATCGCCACGGCATTCAGCGACTACATGAAGGGGATGAAGCTCGATGGCCCGCCGCGGTATATGCCTGACGGCACCTGCGAAGTTGATGTGAAGGTGACCCTGCAGCAGATCATGCAGTGCATCAAGAGGATCAACCTGGACTATCCCGATCCGAAGAGGACCAGGACGAGTGTCGACCAGATGGGTCAGTACACGAAGAAGAGCGTCTTCACCGTAACGGGCGTCGGCTTGCCCCCGGGGCAGAAAGCCGAGTCTGCCGCCCCCAAAGGGGTGAGCTACAAGACGGCCGGGATACCGGGGTGGGAGAACGTGACGCCTCAGGGGAGGCTCCTCGCGGAGCGGGGAGCGCTCACCGATGCGCGGCGCAACCTCGCAGAGACCGTCAAGGGGCTGAAGGTGTCCGGCAACACGCTGGTGAGGGATTTTGTCGTTCTCAATGACCAGATTCAGACCAGCCTCAACACGTTCATCAACGGGATGAAGGAGGCGGGCCCCTACCGCTATCTCCCTGATGGGATCTGCGAGGTGGACGTCGAGGTGACGATCCAGGACGTGATCAAGGAGCTCAACACTATCCGCCAGCACTACCACGCGGGCTTCCCCCCGCAGTGCGTGTTCCGCGACACGACGTTTGAGAGTATCCTCAGCTGGGGCCCCCCAAAGGTGATCACGGCCACCGGCAATGCCGCCATCCCCGCGAGGGGCTATCTCAAGGGACGGCCCGCGGGCCCCACCAGCGATGCGTCACCGGCAGGTGATGTCGGACCGGCGATGCCGCCCTGGGCGAGCCAGACGGCGAGAGCCAAAGGAACGGGCGTCCCCAAGGAAGGGGAAGCGGGGACCGCTGCGCGGCTGAACACCGAGAGGGCGGCCGAGGCGGTCGCGCGCAGGAATCTCGTGGAAAAGGTCTACGGGGTGCGCATCGACGCCACCACGACCGTGCGTGACTACATGACGGTCAGTGACAAGGTGAAGGCCGAGGTGAGCCAGTACCTCGCGGGCGCGCAGGTGGTGGGTGAGTCCACGGTGATGCCCGATGGGAGCATAGAGATCGAGATGGAGCTGCCGCTCGGTGGCCTGTGGCAGATCGTGAGCAGCGAGCAGTTGGCAAAGAGCGAGTGAGTGCGGGGCGGCGAGATTCGGGATTGGCGCAGATGCGTTCCCGCGCTCCGGAGGCGCAGGTAATCAGTTCGGATTCAAGGAGAGGAGGTTTGTGATATGAAGCGCGCGATGGCAGTGGTCGCCGTCATGGTGGTTGTAATGTGCGTTATGGTGATTGCCGGTTGCAAGAAGCGGTATATTCCGAAGGTGAGTGAGGAAATCATCGACCCCGGCGTCCCCATCCATTCAGAAACAGTTGTGGAATAGCGCATGAGGCACAGGAGACACTGCGCGGAATAGCTTGACTAATTTTCAGAGTCTTCAGTGCCTTCAGTAGTCTAAAACCAGGGAGGGGGAGACGATGAGCGGAAAAAGCTTACTCGGGTTTCTAGCAATTATCGCATGGATGATCGCCTCCGGCTGTGGTATGTTCAAAAAAGAGGTGTACATGGTTCCTACTCCCCAGGGCTGGGTTGAGCAGGAAACGAAGAACGGGGGCGACAAGATAAAGTACAAGCCCGCGGAAAGAGTGAAAGTGAAGTACGAATGAGGAGGAGCGAAGAAATGAAAAGGTTACTCGTATGGTGCAGCGGCTTTCTGACAGCGCTCGTCATCACGGGGTGCAGCAAAGATATCATGTATGGCCCCCAGGGTGAGATCGTGGAGATGAAATCTCCGAAGAAGGAGATGAAGATCAAGGTTAAAGAGGATGGCACGGTGAAGGTAAAGGGCGCCCGTGGTATCGGCGGACAGTCGCGCATGGCCCCTCTCGACGTCGAGAGCGGGAGAGACGTGGGCGTGCATGGCGTGCCGGTGCCGCCGCCGGCCGGGCACATTGTCCCGGTCGCGCCTGCCCCTGGAGTTTCTGTGGAGAGACAGCCAATTACTGAAGAGACCACAGTCGTTCATTAGGACGGGATTGTCCGAACGGTTGTTGATGAGAGGCTAAGTTTACCTTTTCATTAATACGGTTACGTAATTTTTGCAGCGCGGAAAACTTTATAATGTGTCATTGCGAGGAGTCCCGCTCAGCGGGAGGACGACCGGAGCAATCTGTTTTCAAGCTGGTATGGTGCGGTGGTGTCCGTTCGGATAATCAGGGGGTAAAGACATGATTAAGAATTGCAGATTAGTTTCTCTCATCGTGGGCATATTGGCCCTGTGGTCTTTTGTGGACACCGGCGCACTCGCGATTCCCGAGAAGACGGTTGTCGCCACAGGAGAGGCAGCCGTGCGCGGGACCGGGCCGGAGGCGCTCCAGCTCGCGAAGGATGAGGCGATCAACCGCGCCCAGCGCCGGGCAATCGAACAGGGCATCGGCACGATCGTGGATTCTGAGACGATGGTCGAGAATTTCCAGCTCCTCGAGGACAAGGTGCTCTCGCAGGTCAAGGGGTATATCACCGGCTTCAAAGTCGTCAAGGACAACAACGGCGAGGGGGGCGTCTACAGCGTCACCATCGAGGCCACGGTGGCCCTGGCCCAGATCGAGAAGGATGTCCGCGCACTCAATATCATCAAGGAGAAGAAGAACAACCCGCGCATGATGGTGGTGATCCGTGAGTACTTCGAGGACCCGGTCTACGGCGCGGACTTCGCGAAGGGGGGCGCGGTGGCCCAGACCGCGATGGAAAAGGAGCTTCTCCGGCTCGATTTCCCTCTCGTGGACAGGGGGCAGATGGGGGCCATCAACGAGCGTGACACGCAGACCGCCTACAACGATCCGGCCAAGGCCGCGGCGCTCGGCAAGCGGTTCGGCGCTGAGGTCGTGATCGTGGGAGAGGCCACGAGCGCGCAGATGGATCAGAGCGCGCCGCATGGCGTGGCGGTGTACCACTGCGACGCCCAGATATCCGCGAAGGCGATCAAGACCGACAACGCGCAGATCATCGCGAGCGAGAGCGTCACCTCGGGACGGGTGGTGAAGGGGGGGCGTGCGACCGCTGCGAAGGAGGCCCTCCGGCTTGCCGGTGAGAAACTCGCCTCGGCAATGCGCAGCCAGATCCTTGAAAAGTGGCGGAGTGAGGCATTCAATACCGTGTCGATACAGATTATCGCTTCGAACGCCAGCAACGACCGCCGGCGAGCCTTCCAGAAGGATCTCGCGGCGATACGCGGCGTGAGGAATGTCTCGGAGCGGAGCTGGACGAATGAGGTCCTCGAGCTCGATGCGGAGGTTGATGGGGCGCTCTGGAACGATTTTGACAAGCGGATCGAAAACCTGCCGAGCGTGGGTATCGAGCTCACCGGCAAGACGGGGAACAGGATAGACCTCAAACTCAAGGACAAGCCGGCCCCGGCAGCCCAAGAGCCAAAGACTGAATAACGCTTAGATTGTGTTATAATATGTACCGGCGGATGCGCGAATAATTGATTTTCACCCATTGGTTTTTTTACAATGTTTTAAGTCAGCGGCAATCCGCGAAGATCCGCGGCTAAAACTAATCAATCAAGAGGAGGATGGTATGAAGATGAGAGGTATTGTGGCAGGTTTCGTGGTAACGGCGATACTCGTTCTCGTGAATGGCGCCGCCGTTGCGGGAAGCTGCAAGGTGAACAAAGAGAATTTCACGTTCACGCCCGCAAGCAACATGGGAACATACGTTGTTTCCGCGCCGCCGGGTTCTGTCGCGGGTGTCCACCCCATAAAGGTTGTCTCCCTTGATAAGGATACGGCGGAGAAGGCGGAGGCCACCGTCAATCCGGACGGGAGCTTTGCGATCACTGTTGACGGCACCCAGGGAGACAAGATAAAGCTGAGATTTACTGATTCCTCCGGAGGCAAGACGAGCAAAACATTGCGTATCCCCATCATGGCGCAGAAGTCACTGCTTGAGGGGCCGCAGAAGGTAGTCAACCGGAAGGGTGAGACACCCGGTGGCCCGGGTGCACCCCAGCTTGCTGCTCCTTCCGAGGCAGTTGCACCGGCCGGCGGACAGATGGGAGCTGGCCCTGTCCCTGCGATTCCCCCTGCGGGCGCGGCGGCACCGGCTGGTGCTCCTGCGGTGGCTGCCCGGGCTGCAGCGACTGGCCCGCTCAGCCTGAAGAAGATTGTCGCAGTCGCGGAGTTCACGAATAAGGCGAACACCCCCTCTCAGTACAATCTTGGTACCGGCATGCAGGCGCAGCTCATCAACGCCCTGAACAGGAGCGGCAAATTCGTCGTCCGCGAGCAGGAGCTCCTCAAAACCGTGTTCGGCGAGCAGGACCTTGCACAGAGCGGGCGCATGGCGGAGAGCAAGACCGCGCAGATTGGCAAGGCGATCACCGCGCAATATCTTGTGCGTGGCACCGTGACAGAGTACGACGAAGCGGAATCCTCGGATACCAAGGGCTTCAGCATGTACGGCGTGGGCATTTCTGGTGGGAAATCGCGCGCCCACATGGCGGTGATCATTGACCTGATCGATACGACCTCGGGCACCGTGATCGCCTCCCAGCGCATGGAGGGGAAGGCAGAGGGGCATGGCGCCGGAGGCGGCCTCGCCCTCCCGTACGTACCGGGTGGTAGCATACAGCATGGCAAGCAGAAGCACATGCCGGTCAACAAGGCGATGCAGATGTGCATCGATAACAGCGTGTATTTCATCGACGCGGAGCTCAGCAAGCAGCCGTGGAAGTCAAAGATCGTGAAGGCAGGTGAGGGCGGCGAGATCATGATCCGTGGCGGCTCGGAAGACGGGATGCAGCCTGGTTATGAATTCAACGTCTACCGTCAGGGGGAAGAGGTCAAGGATCCTGAGACTGGCCAGGTACTCGACATCGAGATGAAGAAGATCGGGCGCATCAGCGTGACCAAGGTGAAGGATAAGATCGCCTACGCCACGCCGCTCGTGGGCACTGGTTTCCAGACCGGCGACGTTGTCAAGGTCGATTAGCCCACCAGGGCGCAGATTAACTACAGTTATCCACACCCGTAGCCGATACGATTGTAGCCGAGGCTTCAGTCTCGGCCATAATCTCCATCCTTCTTTCTTCCAGATCTCTCGCTTCGCTCAGGCCCCCCAGCGCGTGTGCATTTGAAGTTCAGTAGGCCAATCTATGCATTTTGATAGCTCGTCCATGCGAGCAATTAACATTCGCGCGAGTCAAGGCGGATGGTTTCTCCGAAATGGCGGATAAGAAAATCCTGTCATTGCGAGCCCCGCGCCATGCGGGGCGAAGCAATCCCGCCTTTGAAGCGCACCCTTTCCCTCGGGCCTGCCTGCCGGCAGGCAGTGGGGAAGGTGCCCTGTTGTAATTAAATCTTCTCTTTTTCAATTAGCCAGTGAGCAAAAAGAATAGTAAAATGGTTCTCTTCCAAGCTGTGTGGGTTTGATTTTGTAAAGCAATCAAGGATATGTGAGCTCACCCAATATGGAAACTAACCTTCGCAACGCCTTTTTGTTGTTATCCCCTCTCCCCCAGGAGGGAGAGGGTGGGGTGAGGGGGAAAAAAACAGTTCCTGGTTTCTCGTTGCTCGTTACTAATACAAACGTCTTAAATAAAGTGACATAGTGGGCTTTTCGTGCTAATCTTAAAGCATGAAAAATCCCACATTAAATCTAACGCATTCGGAAGCAACGAAAGAAAACCTGTTAAAACTGGCCGACAAGATTCCCG
>JAPLCX010000015.1 GCA_026392035.1 Candidatus Auribacterota bacterium
TTTTCTTCCGAAGAGAGTATAATCTTGAATGGGCTTGTTCTGGGCACAATACGCCTCCTTCTTTGTCTTCGTATTGTGCCGCATCCGTTCTTGAAAAGCAATATTTATATGTCATCATATTTATGATACTGTGTACTTAGTAAATCCCAAATCCAAAATCCCAAATCCCAATAGCTATTCCATCGGCGACGTGAGACTTTGATTTATTTCCTTATACCTTCAACTTTGGGCTGCACTTATGCTGCTTCTATGAGTATGTAGTCCTTCACTTCCTTCACCACGCCGCTGATGCTGGCGTGGTGCCGCGCCCCCAGCTCCCCCTCGGGGATCTCACCGATGAGCTGACCCTTCTTCACCCGCTGCCCCACCTTGACGCAGGGGACGGCGGGAGCCCCCACATTCTGCTTGAGGGGGATGCGCACCCTTCTTGGATCAACCATCTTCTCGACAAAGGGGGTCTCCCGCTGGTACGGCGCGAGCCCCAGGTGGTGCACGAGACGGCTCGTGGGAATACGGGCGCTCGCGCGCAGCATTCTCGGCTGGGGGGACTCGCTCTTCTTCCGCGCCTCCCACCCGAGCGCCTTGAGATTCCTCTTTATGTTGCCGTTGATGCGCGCGATAGGGAGCTCCATGGGGCAGATGTAAAGTCCGCAGAGCTCGCACTCGCAGCAGAGGTGGGCGGAGGTCGTGCCCCCCTCCTCTGCAAACGGCAGGCCGAAGAGCACGGAGCGCATGATCAGGTGCGGGTAGAGCGCGTGCCCCAGCTGATAGCGGGGGCAGATGAGCGTGCAAAGGGTGCACTGGCAGCAGAACTCCCTTGTCACGTGCAGGCTCCTCGTGAAGTGAACCGCCCGCCTTCGCACAAGCTTGTGGTCCGCCGGGAGGAGGACAAGGGCTCCCGTCGTCTTCGTGAGCGGCTGGGCAATATCGTAGGAGAGTTTCCCCATCATCAGCCCGCCGGTCATGAGGGCGAATTCCTCTGTTTCTGGCCCGCCGGCGCGCTCGATCAGATCGGCAAGGCTCGTCCCGATGGGCGCCTGGAGCGTGACCGGATTACGCACGGCGCCGGTGACGGTGACGTAGCGGTGCGTGACCGGGTGGCCCTGGTCCGCGTCAGCGATATTCTTGAATGTCTCCACGTTGCTGTTGAGCACGCCGACATCGAGCGGGAGGCCTGATTCTGGAATGACGCGCCCCGTCGCATCGTAGACGAGCACGAACTCGTCCCCCGCCGGGTAGCTGTTCTCGAGGAAGAAGAGGCGGATGTGATCCTTTTTCTTGAGCGCCTGCCGGAGCGCCGGGACGGCGTCGGTGTATTTCTCTTTGAGTGCGATGATCCCGCTCTTCGCGCCGGTGCTCTTCATGACAAGCTCGACCCCCCTGACCACTCCCGCCGCCTCTCTGGACATGAGGTACTGATCGTTGTGCAGGAGCGGCTCGCACTCGGCGCCGTTCGCGACGACATAGTCAACACGAGCGTCGATTTTTTTCCAGGTGGGGAATCCCGCGCCACCGGCGCCCACCACCCCGGCCTTCTTCACCTTGTCAACAAGAGTCGCAGCCATAGGAAAATATGATTTTTGCCGCGGATCTGCGCGGATGATCGCGGATTAAAAGGGATCACATTGAAATGTAAACACCACTGCAATCCGCGTGTATCCGCGGCTAAGCCCGAAAGGATCTTCCTCAGTGTTCTCCGTGCCTTCTCCGTGCTCTCCGTGGTGATAATTTGAATTTATTCTTTACACGATCCGGAAATAGTCCACCAGCGTGCAGCGGCGCACGCGCGCGAAATCCTTCGCCGAGGTGAGCCCCTCGCCGGTGGGGCTGGCGATGGTGAATGAGGTGTAGCCCTCGCCGCCGAGACCCAGGCCCGCGTAGTTCGGTCCGTTCTTTATGAAAATTGAGCAGTTGACAACCCTGGCCATCCTGGAGAGCTTCTCGATATTCCGTGAGAACATTGAGGCGGTGTGTCTATAGCCGTGCTCCATCTCGAGGGCCAGGTCGATTCCCTCGTCGGCGCTCTTCACCCGCGTGAGCGGCAGGATGGGCATGAGCTGCTCCGACCAGAGCAGCGGGTGTTGCCGCTCGACATCGATGAGGATGAGGCGCGGATCAGCGGGTGCGCTGATTCCCAGTTCCTTGAGCATGAGCGCCGCATCCTTGCCGACCCATTTTTTGTCGATGACGCTCTCGTGCGGCGGCGCGACCCGCTCCTTGACCACGAGGCTCGTCAGTCGCTCGATATCGCGCCCGGTGAGCTCGTGGGCGCCCGCGCGCACCATCGCGGCCTTCAGCGCGTCGGCGATCGCGTCAACGGCGATGACCTCTTTCTCGTCCACGCATACGATGTTGTTGTCGAGAGACGCCCCCGCGACAATATCTGTGCCTGCCCTGGCGATGTCCGCCGTTTCGTCCACGACTACCGGCGGATTCCCGGGACCGGCGCATATCGCTTTCTTGCCGCTGTTCATTGCCGCCTTGACCACGCCGCCTCCACCCGTCACGACGAGCAGCCTCACCTTCGGGTGCTTCATCATCTCCTGAGCGCTCTCTTGCGTGGGGTCGGCAATGCAGCAGAGGAGATTGCGCGGCCCGCCCACGGCCACGATTGCCCTGTTGAGGAGTTTTACGGTATATGCCGATATTCCCTTGGCGTTGGGGTGAGGATTGAAGACGACAGAATTCCCCCCCGCGATCATGCCGATCCCGTTGCAGATGATTGTCTCCGAGGGGTTGGTGCAGGGTGTGATCGAGCCGATTACCCCATAGGGCGCGCGCTCCACAAGGGTGAGGCCATGGTCACCGGTGAAGACGATCGGTTTAAGATCTTCCGTGCCGGGGGTGAGCTGGGCGACACAGAGATTCTTCTTGATCTTGTCATCGTAGCGGCCGAGCTTTGTCTCGTCGACCGCCATGCGCGCGATTGTCTGGACGTTTTCCTCGACGGTCCTCCGGATGACGGCAATGATCTCACGCCTCTTGTCGAGCGTCTGGGCGTCGAGCTCCCGCTGCGCCAGCTCGGCTGCCCTGAGGGCGGAATCAACATCGGGGAACACGCCATCCCCCGCGCCGGTCCCTCCGGTTGCCGCCTTCTCAAAGGCTCCCTCTTCGGCCAGCTTGTTCACCACGTTTTCGACAATGGCGGCAATCTGCGCTTCTGTGAGCTTCATGAGTGGCTCCCGATCTGGTTGAGGGTGTATAGTTGAGGAGAGTGCGGTATGAACAAATCATTCAACCCTCAACCCTGAACTCTCAATCCTCAACCTTCTGCGCTCTTCTGGTACTTATACTCCCCTTCCACGTCCCAGGAATCGACAATACCGATGATGGTGGCGTCCGCAGGCTTCCCCTCGGTCGCGGCGGTATAGCGGGCGGAACTTCCCGAGGCGTAGACCACCACTTCACCCACTCCCGCCCCGACCGCGTCAGCTGCGATCACGAAAATGCCCGTCGGCCTTCCCTGCATATCCAGCCTCTCCACGACATAGAACTTTAGCCCGCGGAGCTTTTCGTCCTTCTGCGTGGAGACAAGTGTGCCCATTACTTTGCCCAAGAGCATGTACCCTCCTTGCGAAATTGTTGCACCTGATTTACCTGATCTCTCTGAAAATATCAGGCCAATCAGAGCAATCAGGTGCAGATACGATTATCAATCTTTGCCGCCGGTTGGCCTGCCGAGCGGAAGTGCCGCGTCAACGTTCGCGTGAGGCCTCGGGATCACGTGCACGGAAACGAGCTCGCCAACCTTCTCAGCGCCGCGCGCGCCGGCTTCGGTCGCTGCCCTGACCGATGCCACATCGCCGCGGACGATCGCCGTGACGTAGCCGCCGCCGATCTTCTCATAACTCACCAGCTCGACCTTCGCCGCCTTGACCATGGCGTCGGCTGCCTCCACCATTGCCGCAAAACCCCTCGTTTCAATCATGCCTAATGCTTCTGACATCGCTCCCCCCTTTCCCTTGTTACTGTCATTGATGACACGCCGTACCGCGAAGGACACTGAATTAAAACAAACCATACGCTCTCAGTGCCATCGGTGACGTTACTCGCTGCCCTTCCCCGCTGCTTCCTTGCCGGTGATCGCCTGGATTGCCTTCAGCGCCGCCTCGCTCCCGACCATGATGTCGCGTTCCTCGCCCCCGAGGTAGAGACGGCCGAACCGGCCGACCGGCCGCACCTCGATCAGCGTGACGTGCGACGATTTTTCCGCTTCGTTTGCCGCGATGGTCACGTAGGCTGCCGGATCGGTTTCCATGATGTAGAGCGTCTGCTCGCCCAGGAGCATTGACCCGTCGCGCCCCTTGTTGATGAGCTGGGCCTGATAGGGACTGATCCTGCGGATGATCTGGGTGGAAACCACCTTTGGTTTCAGGCGGTCTCCCTCGCTCAGACCGAGGGCGTCCAGAATCGCTCTGCCGGCGTTCAGGACCTGGCCCTTGTCCTCTGAGTGCACCTCGAGAACGCCATAGGCCCTCTCCACCACCTGGACCGCGGGGCGGCAGGAGGTTGCCTTGAGCGCTACATCCAGGGCCCGTATGATCTCCATGCCGGGCGCGACTTCCACGTAGAGTGATGCCATGCCCGCGACCGGCATGAATCCCTTCGCGGCTGACGCGACAAAGGACGCGAGCTGGGGCTGGAGACTGTCCAGAAAAACATACGATCTTAGCTGTACCATATAATCGTCCCCTTTCTTTTATGAACGAGCGAGTTCACACCACTGAGAGCACTGAATACGCAGAAAAAGCGCCGGAAACTCCAGTGGTTGCATTTCCCGACACTTAACCTGCCCAGAATACGGCATCCCGAACAGTAAGTCAACAGGAAATATCACGAGTATATTATTTTATACTATTTTGCACTGAATCAAAATAGAACCAGCAACAGGGCAAATTTACACAGATTAAAATGCCATTTCAAAAGAGGAACTGCTACATGTATCGATGTTTACCTGCGTTCGTCCTGTTCAATTTCAATAGTTCAGGCTCGCCGTATTCCCTCCGGGGCCGAGAACCCTGCCCAGCCGCACCCAATCCTCTCCGAGGCGAACCGCCCAGTTGAGGGAAAGAAGGGTAAGGAGCACAGCAGAGACGATGATTCGTGCGGCGACTCGCCCTGCATGTGGGGATTCCATCACCGGTTTCTCGTCCCGCCGTGCCAGGCTCCCGGCAAAAACCGCAAAGATGGGCACGAGCGGAAGGTGAAACCTGCTCTCCCCGAACGTCAGAAAATGCGCCACACTGAAATAGAACACCGCCAGGATGAGCAGCCCCCCCGCTCCCCGCCACCCGCAGGGCCCGACACCGCGGAGACACACCCCGAAGATGGCAAGGACTGCGACAAGGGGGAAGGCCGCGATGACCGCTGCTGCCGCCGGAATGAGCAGCGGCCGCGGGACCTCGCCAAAAAAGTTCCTCGAATAGCCCCAGGAGAGCTCCCTGATCTCCGGTCCGTAGAGATAACCCATTTTTGTGATCCCCAGATTCAGGAAGCGCCCCGGATGGGCGAGGATGAACCTGAACCCTTCACGGTAGCCCACGGCGGCGCGGTGAGCATCGTCCTTGCACCTCTTCCACACCGTCTCCCGGAGCCTGACCACAACTTCATGGTCCTGGCGTCCTGCCGCGTCGGGGTTGTTGCCGATGAGGAAGTTGTAGCCGCCGTAGGAATCAATGAGAACGAAGCGGTGGTAGTAGTTCCAGTTGCGAACCGTCCAGGGCGTGATAGTGCAGAGTGCCCCGAGCATGCAGAGCAGGGCCGCAGTCCGCTCGCGCCGTCCCAGGAGCCACAATGCCGCCAGGGGAATAAATCCGACGAGCACTGATTTCGTGAGACAGGCGAGGCCGAGGAGGATGCCTGCCGCGAAGAGACTCACAGGCCGGCGTTGTGCTGTTCCCAGGAGTAATACGAGGGATGCGGTGAGGAGGAATATGAACAGGTTCTCAGACATGAGGAGGCAGGTGTACAGGATCAGGGACGGGTAGCAGGCAGCGATGAGCCCCGCCGCAATCCCGGCGCGCGGACCGTACAGGCGAAGGGCGATCGCGTACGTGAAGAGGCAGACACCGACACCCATGAGCGCCTGGAGCAACCTCACGAAAATATATTCCTCGCCCGCGATGCGGTACACGGCCATCATAAAAAGGGGATAGAGGGGCGGGCGCAGCGCCGGCCCATAGGTCCCCTTCGTGAGCAGGGTGCGGGCCTGGTCATGGTAGTCCTTCATATCGGAGAAGGGAACACCATCGGCGGGGAAAATAATGAACACCAGCCTGAGCGTAAACGCGAGCGCGAGAATGAGGACAAGCGTCATTCCCGCGTTCCTCTCACCGGCATCATTTCTCATCTCGCGCGCCTCCATCCGGGAATGGTACTGCTTCTCTGGCGTTTGGAAAACAAGATATTTTGTAACTACTCAGGTAGTCAGGAGCCAGAATCCAGAACGGATCGCGAATAAGCTTCCAGTAGCTTACTGACCTCTTCGAATAACTGCATTAACCCTGAATTCTGGCTCCTGAGCAGTTACGATATTTTAATCTTTAAACATTCAACTTTACACCTTAAACTGTCTCTATGACAACCCTCAGCGTCGTGATCCCCTGCCATAACGCCCGCGGAACGCTCGGGGCATGCCTCGAGGCGCTCCGGGCGCAAACCCAGAAGCCATCAGAGGTCATCGTGGTCAATGACGCCTCCACCGATGGCTCCGATGAGATCGCCGCGCGATTCGGGGTAGCGGTGATCCGCTCGGATAAACGCCGATCTGCGGGGCAGGCGCGCAATGTCGGCAAGGCGCACGCGGGGGGGGATATCATCGCTTTTACTGACGCGGACGCGCTGCCGCGGGCTGACTGGGTTGAGAAGATACGCTCCGCATTCGAGCGTTACCCTGAAGCCTCGGGGGTCGGGGGAGCAATCCTCGACGGCTCACGTGGTATCGCGGGCAGGCTCGAGTACCTCTCTAATTTCTCGGAGTATATCGCCTCCAGAAAGGCGGGAGAGGTCTCCACCATTCCGACGATAAACGTCGCCTACCGGCGCGAGGCGATCCAGGGAATTGATTTCATCCCCACCACGGCCGGTGAGGACACCACGTTCAACGCTGAGATCGGCTCTCGCGGCGGGCGCCTCGTCTTCGACCCGTCAATCAGCGTGACCCATACCCCCTCGCGCAGGGGGCTCCTCTCGTTCTTCCGCAACCAGTACCGGTGCGGCAAGGCCTTCGTGTATCCGCGCGTGCGCTACCCGTTGCGCGGACAGGTATTCCTCCGCCACCCGCTCCTCCTGCTCTTCATGCCTCGCCTTGCGGTGCTCCTCGCGCGATACCTGTTTACTGAACACCTCGTCTCCTTTATAGTATTGTTGCCTCTCCTCGCCGCGGGCGAGGTGTGCCGCACCGCGGGGGTATTGCATCAACGCAGGGTTGAAAATTCATAAATCACCACGGAGGCACAAAGGGCACGAAGTATAAAATGTCGGAAATAACCACTGAGAGCACTGAATACACTGAATGAAGCAAAATATATGATTTTCAGTGACCTCAGTGTCTTCAGTGGTTAAAACGTAAAATGTGAAGGGAGTAACTACTGATGATGCAGATTGAGCGGATTGTTCATTGCGGGAGAAGGTGAGTTTTATGGGAACGCTTAGGGCGGCCGGGCAGGCGGTGAGGCTGGTGAAAGACACTATCGTGCCGGGCCGCGGCCTTTTTCAACTGACGCACTTCGTCACGTCTGCGTGCGACGCGCGGTGCACCCACTGCTTTTACGCGGTCAACAGGGCCGGGCGCGAACTCACCCTCGATGAAATCAGTCGAGTGGCGCACTCCATAGGGTGCCTCCGTTTCCTCCTCATTTCCGGCGGAGAGCCTTTTTTGAGAACTGATCTTCCCGGCATCGTCGAGGCCTACTTCCATGAAACCTCGTTCATGAGCCTCTCCATACCAACGAACGGTCTCAAAACGCGCGAGATCCTAGAAGCGGTGCGGCGCATCTGCTCGATTTCTCCCGATCTCTCCTTCAGCCTCTCGGTCTCTCTGGATGGCTTTCAGGAACTGCACGACGGCCTCCGCGGCGTGAAGGGGATCTTCGAAAATGCGCTCCGCACGCTGGGCGGCACCCGGGAGCTCCAGGGGCAGTACCGGAATCTGTATGTGGGGGTGGTCACCACCCTCATGAAAGAGAACCAGGGCGAACTGGACCGCTTCATTGACTTTATTTTCAATGAGTTCCATCCGGACTCGCACACGCTCAACCTCTGGCGCGGCGAAGGTCCCGGCGAACGTCCCGTTGGGGTGACCCCGGAGACGTATCTCGCGCTCAACCGGAAACTGGAGGAGAGGTATTCCGGCGGGGGGGGCCGATCCTTGGGCTCATCCTCTGTCTCCCGGAAGCGGCGCCTCCGCAACGCGGTCAACAGGCTCCGCTACCGGTACATCGCCCGCGTGTGGCGGGAGGGTGAATCCGTGATCCCCTGCAAGGCGGGTGAGCGGGAGATTGTCCTCGCAGAGGGCGGCGAGGTATTTCCCTGCGAGCTCATGTTCAACCGTTCGCTCGGGAACGTGCGCGACTGCGGCTGTGACGTCATGAAGCTCCTGCGTGGGGAAAGGGCGAGTGACTTTCTCGAGTGGCGGAGGGCGCAGAAGTGCTTCTGCACGCACGAGTGCAACACACGTACGCTCCTCCTCCTGCGCCCCTCCACGCTGCTGCGCGCGGTGATCGGCCTGCGCTGACCCCCTGCGTAGGGTACCATACGTGATTGCGGGGTAATTCCTCGATCGTGCGGGAGTAGACAAATTTCGTGCTGTAGGGGCGCGATGAACTTGTCCTGAGCGTAGCCGAAGGGTCGCGCCCGGGTTCGATGAATCCCTGCCCGACCGGCAGGCGGGGAACCCCTACAGATATTGGCCCCTCTGAAACTGAGGGATTGCATCGCAGAGCGCAAAAAGCTATTGCAAGGGGTGACTCATCTGCTAGAATGAGGCCGATCCGGGAATGACAAATGACAAAATCCAAATGACAAAATATATTAAGATTTGTCATTTGTCATTAATCCAAGAGGTGAATCAATGACGATCTCCATGGACGTTCTCAACTATGCGTACTGCGCATTGCTGTCGGCGGCGTTTGTGTTCGTGCTGGTACGGCGCGCGATGCATTCACCGGAGTCACGCATCGCGGTCCTGCTGCTCGCAATTCTGCTCGTCACGCTCGCGGGCATCCTCTATGCCGGTTTCGAATACCGTGCCCCTCTCGACGTGCTGCTCTCCCTTCTCCTCATCGAGCTGGGGTTATTCGCACACATCTATAATTCGTACAAAACATTCAAGAGTATCTCGGGGACATTGAGGAACATGGGCAGCGTCTATGTCTTCGCGGGTATCGTCTGCATCCTGTCGCGCTTCGCCGGTTTTCCCGTGCTCCTCTGGCTCATCCCGCTCCTGCTTTTCTCCCTGGGCTATTTCTTTTTCAGGCGCAGGAGGGGCCTGGGGAATCTCTGCAAGGGGCTGGGGGTCCTCGTGTCGGTCGCGTTCATCGCATCCATGTTGTACGACATCCACGAGGGTGCGGCGCCCCCATGGCATCGAGGCCTCCTCAAGGGGCGTCTGCTGCCGGAAATCATCAAGCCGTCAATCGTTGAGGAGCTCAACACGCTCAACGAGAAAGTGATTGTGCTCGAGGGAGAAAAGAGCCGGATGAGGGGCGAGCTGGTGCGTGTCCACGCGGAGTACGCCGAGCTCGAGGGGAGGGTGAAACAGGAGATAGGAAAGCTCGGGGAGTTGGAAAAAGCCGCCGCCGCCGCCGCTGAGACCGCCAAGAAGCTCGGCGCCGAGCGGGAGGGTCTCCAGGAGAAGTTGAACAGGGAAACAGCCGCCAGGATCGAGGCGGAGCGGAAGCTCGCGGAGCTCGAGAGTGCGCGCGCGGCGGTAAAAGAGGGTTTTTCCACTATCGAGGAGAAGCTCAGCCTCGCCGCTGAGAATTTAAAGAAGGTTGTCGCAGAGAGGGACAACCTCAAAGCGGAGCTCGAGGCGCTCAAGGGCGCATCCGCGGGCACACCCGCTGCGGCAGCTGAGGGCAGGGCTCCCGCGGCAGAACTGCTGTCGCTCAGGCAACAGGTGCGGGAGAAAGAGGCGGAGCGGGCTGCGCTCGCGGCGGAAGCGGCACGGTTGAAGGAGACGCTTGACAGGATAAGGAAGGAGCTCGCCCCTGAGCCCGCAGGGGTTGGGACGCAGGAGATGCCGAGTCAATGAAAGGGCAGAGGATCGGTGTGATCGGAGGGAGCGGCCTGTATGACATGGACGGCCTCGAGGAGGTGCGTGAGGAGCGGATCGACACCCCGTTCGGCCCCCCCTCGGACAATTACGTGATTGGCCGGATTCACCAGCGCGAGGTGGTGTTCCTCCCGCGCCACGGATGCGGACACCGCCTGATGCCCACGGAGATCAACTATCGCGCGAATATTTTCGGCATGAAGAAGCTCGGCGTGTGCTGGATCATCTCCATGAGCGCTGTGGGCAGCCTCCGGGAAAAATACAAACCCCTGGATATCGTCATCGTTGACCAATTCTTCGATCGCACCAGCAAAAGGCCGTCAACCTTTTTTGGAGATGGGTTGGTGGTGCACATCGCATTTGCCGAGCCGGTGTGCGGGACGCTCGCCGGGATACTGTACGATGCGGGCAGGGAAATAGGCGCCAGTGTGCACAGGGGGGGGACCTACGTGAACATGGAAGGTCCCGCGTTCTCAACCAAGGCAGAGGCGGGAGTCTACCGCGCGCTGGGGCTGGACCTGATCGGCATGACCAATCTCGTGGAGGCGAAGCTCTCCCGCGAGGCGGAGATCTGCTATGCGACGATCGCGTTGGTCACCGACTACGATTGCTGGCACCCCGAGCATGAGGCGGTAACGGTGGAGGCGATCGTCAGAAATCTCAGGAAGAATGCCCAGACCGCCAGGGATTTGATCAAGAACGCGATCGGAAAGATACCGCACGAGCAGGACTGTTCCTGCGCGCGCGCCCTCGAAAACGCCATCATCACCCAGCGTGAGAAGATACCAGCCCCTGTGATACAGAAGCTCTGGCCCATCGTGGGGAAGTACCTGAAACGCAGGTAGCGGTCGGGTTTCACTGCTCAAAGCCCCCATGCTCGAGCGCCTCTTCAAACTCAAGCAAAACGGCACCACGGTCAGGACGGAGATAGTCGCCGGCGTGGCGACGTTCATGACCATGGCGTACATCATCTTCGTGCAGCCCGCCGTGTTGTCACAGGCGGGCATGGACTTCGGCGCGGTGATGGTGGCCACCTGCATCGCCTCCGCGGCGGCGACGTTTGTCATGGCTCTTCATCGCGGCGATCTTCTTTTCCCCGATCGTCAGAATGATCGGCGGCGGCTACCCGCTCAGCGCCGCTGATGGCCTGTTCCTCTACCCGATCACCGCTCCCGCCCTCATCATCGTGGATGCGCTCATGGCGCGCAATGTCGTGAAGATCGAATGGGCAGAATTCAGGAGTCAGGAGTTAGAATGAGGACGCCGGCGGCGACATTTGAGGACTTGGAATACGGCAATGTTTCCGAGTTAATGCAGTTACTCGAAGAGGTCAGTAAGCTGCTGGAAGCTTATACGCGATCCATTCCGGATTCTGGCTCCTGACTTCTGACTACCTGAGTAGTTACAAACTTTGGGCCTTAAACTTTCGACAGTAGTATTTATCCGTGTTCATCTGTGTCTATCTGTGTCGCACGTCAATCTCTGTGCTCTCTGTGGTTATAACTGAATTGCCGTAGTTGGTTGGAGTTAGTTGTGAACCGAGAGGGTGATTTAAGATTCAGCAGCAGGAAACCCGCCGCCAGGGGTGGGGCACAACATGCGTGAAGGTGGTTACCGGCCGAGCGACACTCCCGCGCCGCCGCCGAAGGAGCCGACCGTCGTGCCGCTGCTCTCTGAGGTTGTGGGTGCGGCGGGTGACGATGGGGTGGTAGACGTCTCGCCCTTCGAGCCTTTAGAACTTCTCTCCCCGAACCGATCACTCCGTTCCTTGGCTCTCGCCTCAGATTGCCCCCGGCGGGCATCGACGCCGCGCTTTTTGGAGGTTTTTTCGCCTTTCGCCTTGCCCTTGGCGGGCATCGGTCTTCCACCCGGCCCTCGGGCGGCCTGGGGGGCGGGGGCGCTCCCGCTGTAGTAGACGGGTTCGTAGGCGCGCCCCGGGTTGTGTACTCCTCTGCTTTGAAAGTGCTTCCGATTTTCAACATCCGCGGACTTGTTGATGGATTCGATGCTCCCCCTGTTGAGAAAAGTCGTGACAATCTTCCCGCGGTGCGGCATCCGCACCTTGATGAGACCCTGCATCTCCTTGATGACCTTGCATGTGATGAGTTCGCCGTTTTTCAGCTTCACCACGTCAGCAGGGACAGGGTGGGCGAGAGCGAGCGAGAGGCAGAGCGCCAGGGAAGCGCGCCGCAGCATGTTCGGAAATGGCACGGGCACGAGGTTGCCGCGAGAGTCATCCCATTTGTGCATCATGGCGTACATTCCTCTTCTATAAGCATATCACATATTGTGGGGGGGCAAATAGGATATTGACATTAAATTAGGGACGGGATATTATAGTGCGCTTCATCATTGGATA
Source organism: Candidatus Auribacterota bacterium (assembly GCA_026392035.1). NCBI lineage: Bacteria > Pseudomonadati > Candidatus Auribacterota > Candidatus Auribacterota bacterium. The sequence continues at coordinate 12,633 of JAPLCX010000015.1, forward strand.
TCAGTCCCATGATGAGGCTTTTTTCGTATATGCCCATGCATGAAGAATGGTGAAGGATGACAGGAGACACGTTTGAGCGGATTATAGGTCAATACCTCGTTCCCCTTTCCGAAATGAAGGGGGGGCCGGGGGACGCCTTTTATTTCCTGAGAAAAGATAACAGTTTCGTGTTCACGCAGGGGTACTGTCATCCCAGGGGCGGCATCTACTGCAAGATTATTTACTATCCGGAAAATGGCGGGTGGATGAGCATCCACGGCCGTCGGTACGGGACCACCATCAAGAGGATGGTGAAGGGCAAACTCGAACTCATCCCCCATGATCAGCAATTGAAAAGACACTTTGAGGTCGATCCGACACTGGACCCGAATAAGAAGCTCCCCTGCTGGGCTGAGTACCACGTTGAGCTCCCGCTGAGCGAATTCGTCGGCTTCTTCGATCATCGCAAGTCGCTCACAAAAGCGATGGAGATGTATCCCCAGGTTGCGGATGCGGCGTCGAAGGCGAGCGATATCCTGGAGGTGCCCGTCGAGCGGCTCGGGTGCACCGGTTCCCTCTCCTATGGCAAATTTGAGGAGCCCGCGGACGATATAGACCTGTGCATCTACGGGACGATCGAACAGAACAGACGGGTGATCTCCAAGATACACGCGCTCACACAAGAGCATGGGAGGAGAGTGGTGGAGTTCGGCAAATTTTGGCCGATGCGGTTCTACCATAATGACCTCATGATCTGCCCCTTCTTCGAATACCTCGACCCCCGCGAAGTCCCGCTCAGGGAGATGCAGGTGGAGGTGCTCCAGGAGAACGTGAAGGCCACAGGCCTTGTCAGGGATGACACCCATGGTATCTACATGCCTGTCGTGCTCACCCTCGAGCGCGTGGTGATCGGCGACGCGCCGTGTGAAGATCTCGCATTGATCATCTACGACGGATCGCTCAGGGGCGAGTACTACCGCGGCGACAGCCTCACCTTGAATGGCGCGAGATTGATTCGCGTGAGGGAGAGGGGAAGTGTCTTCCAATCCCTCCTGGTGACGGTCAGCTCCCAGATCAGCAAGGACGTTTCCTGTCATCCTGACGCCAGGTAGGGAGATGGGGTATGATTGTTATGGAAGACAGATTCTTCGCCACGATCGAGAGGTACCTGCTCCCCATTGATGCGGTAGGGCATATGGTTGACTCGACCTACTTCCTGCGCAAGAACCTGAGCTTCGCGTTTGCCCAGGGGTATTGCCATCCCCCCGACGGATTTTACGGGAAACTGATCAGCTACCCTGACCCTCGCGGCACGCTGGAGATTTTCGGCCGCCGATACTCAAACACCAACAAGCGACTCGCGAACGGCCGCCTCGAGCTCCTTCCCATAGACGAGCAGCTCAAGCTCCACTATCTCGCTGAACCCGAACTGATGAAGAAGAGGGGGATGCCGCTCTTTGCCGATTACCATGCCCGGTTCGAGCTTGGCGACTGCATCGGATTTTTTGAGCATGGGCGGTCGCTTGAGGTGGCAATGGAGATGTACCCCTGGCTCTCTCCAATAATCGAGAAGGTCAGCGGCTTCATCGAGATGGGGCTCGATCGCCTTGGTGTCACCGGTTCCCTCGCCTATGGAAAGATAGAGGCGGGGGACGAGGATGTCGATCTCACGATCTGCGGGAGCCTGGAGGAGCACGCGCGGGTGCTCCGGAAGATTACGGAATGGGTAAAAGACCCCGCGCACAGGGTTTTCGAGTTCGACAGATTCTGGCCGATGCGATTCTATTATGAGGGCACACTCGTCTGCCCCTTCTTTATCTATGCCCGCGCGGATGAAATCCCGCTCGCCGAGTTCACCATGGATCTGGTGAGGGGAGATGTGCCATTCCGCGGCCGCGTGCGCGATGACCGCCACTCAATATATTTACCCATGGTTCTCGGGATGGAGCGCGTGGATCTGGACGGAGAGAAGGCAGGCGAGCTCCCGCTGATCATCTACGACAGCTCCATGAGGGGAGAGTTCAGGTGCGGGGAATGGCTCGAGGGGCGCGCCAAACTCGTGAATGTGCGGAAACCGGACGCGGAGTTTCGGGCGCTCCTGGTGACCAATGGCATCGCGATCACAAGGAGGGATCGCGTCTAGCGAACGGGATGCGGTGATGGTCGGGGGGCTCATGGTTCAGGTGCGAGTGGAGGGCCAATGCACAGCCCGAGAGAGAGGGTAGAGGAGATGTATCCGAGCTTCTGGAAGACAATGGAAGCATACATTGCGCCGATGGAGCGGCTTGACCTGGCGATGCGGGATTCAACCTATTTCATGCGCCGCGACGACAGCCTGGTGTTCTGTGAGGGCTACTGCCATCCGGAGGGAGGGCTCTACGGCAAGATTATCTACTACCCGCAGGAGAATGGAGGGGTGGCGATCCACGGGCGGCCATACGAGTGCCTCACTAAAAAGATTGTTGACGACGAGATGGTGTACATCTCGCACCCCGCGCAGATCGCGCGACAGTGCGAGCTGGATCCGAGCCTGGACAAGGAACGCCCGCCCTACGCGGAGTACGAGCTCGAGTTCCCCCTGGGGCAATTTATCGGCTATTTCGATTGCAGGAAGTCACTCCACAAGGCCGTGGAGTGCTACCCCGCAATCGAGCGGGCGGTCCGGCAGGTATCAGAGGTGCTCGATATTCCGATTGAGCGGCTCGGCGTCACCGGTTCTCTCGCCTACGGCGTCTACGACCCCCACGATGAGGATTTCGACGTGGTGTTCTTCGGGACGGTGGAAGAGAACAGGCACGTCATTCAAAAGATCTACACTCTCACCCGCGACCCGGCGCGGCAGGTGATCGAGTACAACAAACTCTGGCCCATGCGGTTCCACCACCGCGGTGTCCTCGTCTGCCCGTTCTTCGTGTACTCGGACTGGAATGAGGTCCCGCTGAAGGAATTTACCGTGGAGGTGCTCAGGGAGAAGGTCCATGCGACGGGCAGGGTCTGCGAGGACACGCACGCGATCTACATGCCTGCGATTCTTCAATTGGACAACATTACCATTGACCGGCAGAAGTGTTCGCCACTCCCCCTCATCATATACGACGGAGCCCTCCGTGGAGATTTCAGGAATGGAGATGAGCTGCGCTGTAGCGGCATGCTCGTGCGGATCACGCAGGGGCGCGAGGAATTTGACGCCCTGCTCGTCAATCTCTACAACCAGCTGGAAAAGACAAGCCCCCCCGGCTGATCCTTCGCCAACCCCCTTCGATTCTGCTATACTCTCTCATGGCGTGCGGATTCAACAGGGCGGCCCTGGCAATCGCACTGGTGTGCCCCATGAATCCGCATGAGGTTTCGTGAATCAGTCGGGATAAGATCCATAGCGTGGAGCGGAATCAATTGCCCTGGGACTGCGTTCTCCTCTTGCCGATTCAGCTCGCACTCGCGTTATCCCCGCCCCGGCCGTATCTCACCGCAGGCGGCAGCGATGGTTTCGAAGGGGCGCGCGAGGATATGGTGACCTCCCAGCTCATGGGTCGAGATATCAGCGACCGGCGGGTGCTCGAGGCCATGCGGGAAGTGCCGAGAGAGCGATTCGTTCCGCCGTATCTCATAGGCAGTGCATACGAGGACAGGCCGCTGCCCATAGGTTATGGTCAGACCATCTCCCAGCCGTATATCGTCGCCCTCATGACGCAGCTCCTCCTGCCCCTTCCTCAGGGAGCGAGGGTCCTCGAGGTCGGGACGGGTTCCGGCTATCAGGCGGCAGTGCTGTCCAGAGTGGCCGCAGACGTGTACACCATCGAGATCATCCCCCCGATCGCGAAGAGCGCCGAGACGCGCCTCAAGGAGATGAACTACCGCACGGTCCATGTAAAGGAAGGGGATGGCTACTACGGCTGGAAAGAGCACGCCCCCTTCGACGGGATTGTGGTGACGGCGGCCGCAACCTATGTTCCACCCCCGCTCATCGAACAGCTCAGGGAAGGGGGGAGAATGGCAATCCCCGTGGGGAGCGTATTTTTCGCACAGTACCTCATGCTGATTGAGAAGAAGGACGGCAAGGTGACGACGAGGAGCGTGATCCCCGTCCGTTTCGTTCCGCTGACCGGCGGACATGAATATTAAAGTGTGCAATCTACCACGGAGGCAGGTCCGTGGTGAAAAATTACCTTAGTGCTCTGGATCATAAGTTCGGTGACGTATTATTTATGCGGCCTTTTCTTTCTGTGAACAAAGAGATAGTTTGTCGAGTAATCGTTTGAGATCCTGACGGGTGAACTTCCATTTGAAAGGTTCAGCGGATTTTTC